>CAMCFW010000243.1 GCA_945874195.1 Chryseobacterium gleum | reverse complement strand
TGTTGAACATGTTGAACGACTGATCTGGAACAACCTGAAAGCCAATAAGTGGAAACGTTGTGATGTACTGATGATCGACAATTTCAGCACTTCGCACGGAAGGTTACCGTATAGAGGCCCGCGCGACATTCTGGTCGCCTGGTCGGCTTGAATAATTAAGAATCATCAATTTGATTGCATACTAGACGCTGGGTTTGGAAGAGGCCATCAATATCAATTTTGACCCGAACAGCCGATTGGCGCTCAACTTTCTGTTGGCGTTCATCATGTTCGGAGTTTCGCTCGATCTGCGTTGGTCCGATATTGCCCGTGCCTTCAAAAAGCCTCGCCCAACATTGCTTGGTCTGCTTTCTCAATTTATTCTGCTTCCGGCACTCACTTTTGTTCTAGCCTATTTGTGGCATCCGGTTCCTGGGCTGGCCTTGGGTATGTTTCTGGTGGCGGCCTGTCCGGGCGGAACCATTTCCAATTTCATGAGCAGCATTGCAAAGGCCGATCTTGGTCTTTCGGTCACGCTTACAGCCATTTCCACGTTTGTGTGCGTGTTCTTCACACCATTCAATTTCGAGTTATGGAGCTCACTTTATCCAGAAACGCAAGATCTGCTTCGATCAGTTCAATTGGACGTGATCGACCTTTTTCAGACTGTATTCCTATTCTTGATCCTACCGGTTTTTGCCGGCATGTTGGTCCGAGCCAAATGGCCCGTGATCACCGACCGCATCATGAAACCCATTTCGTGGGTTTCGATGCTGATCTTCATCGCGTTCGTGATCATGGCTTTTCTAAAAAACCAAGAGAACTTCGTAAAGTATGCGGATTTGGTTTTTGCGTTGGTCGTGGTGCATAATCTTCTGGCCCTTGTTCTGGGCTATGTTGTTGGAAAACTCGGCAGACTGAATGAGGCCGCAGCACGAACCATTTCAATCGAGACAGGAATTCAGAATTCGGGGCTCGGACTGGTCATCTGCTTCAATTTTTTCCCCGAAATAGGGGAGATGGCCCTTCTTTGCGCCACGTGGGGCATTTGGCACATCATTTCGGGATTGACGCTTTCGTTGGTTTGGAGCAGAATGGGTCAGTCTGTCCAAAAGTGATCGAAGAGGCCATAGAAAACGGCCAACCAGATCAATCCCTTAATAAAGAAGAAAAGAAAACCCGCCATGCCGATCCGCTTCAACCAGATTCTCATGTCTATGACGGGTTTCGAGGAGGAACAGGATCATAACCGTGACCGCCCCAAGGATGGCATGAGCCTATTCTTTTGATGGCCAACCAACTTCCCTTGAAAGGCCCCCACAAGCGGATGGCCTCTATGCTATATGCTGAACAGGTCGGTGTGTAACGACAACTGGGAGGAAGCCAAGGGGAAATGGCTCCTTGATAGAAACGTATGGGAAGAATGAGCAGAAATGACAGCGCCCGGCCGAACATTTACTTGATGCCCAGTTTCTTCTTCAGGTCGTCCGAAAGGGCGTCTTTGTGAACAAAGATGTTCATCGTCTTGTAGCGCGCATAGGCCATCGAAGCGTAGAAATAGCCGTCACAATCGTTGTGGTCGTTCCCCCACGAGTTTTTCACGACAAGGTATTTGTCCCCGTTCTGATCTTTCACAAGTCCGGTCACGTGCATTCCGTGGTCATCGGTGGTTTCAAAGTTGTCGAATGCTTTCTGACGCTCTTCCTGCGTCACCCAAAGTTGAGGTACAGGCTCTTCAAATGCATTGCTGATCTTCTCGGCACCGGCATTGTTGAAGTGTTTGCTGTCTTTTCCTTTCTTTTTGATGGTGTTCGGATCCTTTGGCACAATGGCCAGACCATCGCGAAAAGCAAATCCATCTTCCGATACATCGGCTCCCCATGCGAACGTATAGCCCTTCATAACGGCCTGTTCCATCACGCTTGTCAGTTCGTCCAACGGCACATTATACACCGTTCCGAAGGCCCAATTGTCAGGAATTTCAATTACAAAACTGCTGTAGAACGGATGGTGGGTGTATGAGGTGATGGCAACATAATCGGCCATTTTTAAACCCAGTTCATCAGAAAAGGTGCGGGGCGTGTATTTCTTTCCCCTGTATTTGAACTCCTGTGGATCTTCGCCCAGATAGGCATCCAACACGCCACCAACGGCCTTTTTCCAAGCAGGTGTCAGTGTTTTCTGCGGATTGTCCTTGATCACTTTCACGGTAGCGGTCAGAATGCCGTCCAACTCATCGTGGTTGTGCTCTTCTGTGCCATAGCCAAGGCCGATGTAGGCTTCCAACGGAACTATTCCGTAGCGATTGATGACCCAGGGAATATCGTGAAATGCACCGCCAGCACCGAAGTTATGATTGCCATGCATGCGAACGTAGTTCTCGGCCTTTCCTTCGTAGGCCTTACGCACCACGTACATCTCCGAAAGGCGATGGTCGCCCTTACCCATTCTTATGAGTTCTGATTCAAAATAAGAAAGTGTCGAAAAACTCCAGCACGTGCCGGTGTTGTTCTGGTTCTCGATAGGGGTGGCGTCCAGTTGTTTCAAAGACTGGAACACGTATTTGCTACCTTTCTTATTGGTAATGGTATCCTGCGCCTGTGCATAGCATGCGATCAGGATGAAAGCGGCAATGAAGATTCTGGATAAGGTTTTCATGGAATGACGATGCGTTCGGTGAATGATACTTCCTTAGAGATTACCCGGCAAAGGTAAGCACCCGAATATAGCCCGACCGAACTGAGCACCACGGTCTGTTTTCCAATTGGATGAAGCCCTTGCATGGCTGTGAACACTACGCGCCCGCTCATGTCGAGGATGTCAAAACTCACATCTTGCGAGCTGCTCAGCTCAAACTGAACCACAGGATAGCCGCTGCTGTAATAAACGCGGTATGGTTCGTACAGTTCCTCTTCCATACCCACGGTAGGGCTTTCGAAGCCCACAAAAATGACCTGATTGCCACCCGGAATGGCCAAGGTGTCGGTTTCGGTGGCATAGCAGATGTCGGCCGGACTGCTGATGCCGGGAACGGTAATGACCTCAGAACTCGAGAAATTGTTGGTGTATTTCGTGATGCGTGCAGGACTCCATGATGCTATGTACCAATTTCCTTCGCTGTCCTTATCAATACCGTCAATGTTGCCAACGCCCGAATTGGGCACAACCGTTGAAACGGCATAGGTGGTCAGATTCATGGCCTTTATAGGGGCATTGGAACCCCAATTGACAAATACGATGCGGTTGTTATCACCGTCATAAACGATCCCATTGGGCTTGGTGGTTGTTCCAAGATCCATCTGATCGGCAACCATGCTGAAGGTAGGATTGCTCAGGTTGGCCACATTCACTTCATAGATGTCATATCCGTTGAAATCGCTGACCCATAGTTTGTCGACACCGTTGCTTCCCATTCCGTTCAAGAACTGCGCTCCGCTGATGGTCACACTCATTACTTGCGTTGCGGTGGTCAGATCATATCCTTTTATGGCGCTTCCCGCAATGACGAATAGCGTCCCATTCATCACCTCCATACCATAATCGGCCGTCAGTCCACTTCCAAAATAGGAGAGGGCCCCATTGGGCGCTATGGCCACGATCGAACCATTGTCTGAAGAGGCCAAGTATCGATTGTTGATCGGGTCATACTCCACGCTTTCCACACCCGAAAGGCTTTGCGCAAATAGGTTTGAAGCGATCGCTGTGGCAATACAGAGCGTAAGAAGTGTTTTCATGGCTGTTCTTTAAAATAGGACACGAAACTATGATTCTACGACTTTGGCAATTGTTAAAAAGTGTTGAAGAAATGAATAGTTCTTAACAGGTTTTACTTTTCAGACCAGCGAAGTGCGGCACTGGAAGAGATGTGTGGTTTGTAATAACTTAGCGGCAATAACAGGAACATGAAAAGCTATAAGGCCGATGCGGTCATTGTTGGAGGCGGAATTGCTGGCATTGCAGCCGCCATAGAATTGCTGAACGAAGGCCAAAAGGTCATTGTCATTGATCGCGATGTGGAAGTAGAACTGGGCGGTCTGGCCAAATGGAGCTTTGGAGGCATGTTCTTCGTTGATTCGCCTTTGCAGCGAAGGGCCGGAATGAAGGACAGTGTGGAACTGGCGCTGCGCGATTGGCATTCGGTGGCCGACTTTGCCGAAGACGACATCCTGCCAAAACAATGGGCCGAACAGTATGTGAACATGTGCACCGAACACATCTATGGTTGGCTCACCAAACAACATGGCACCAAATTCTTTCCCGTGGTGCATTGGGTGGAACGCGGCCTTTACCGACCCGGAAACTCCTTACCTCGTTTTCACATGGTATGGGGAACAGGAAAGGGACTGACGGACGACCTCATTCGAAGCATGAAGGGGCATCCGAAGGC
>CAMCFW010000242.1 GCA_945874195.1 Chryseobacterium gleum | reverse complement strand
CTTTCCGTATTTGTCAACGATGATATCTACAACCACCTTTCCTTCCTTTTGCGAAGTGTCAACGATCTTAGGGGCACTCACCATCGATCGGCCTCCGAGGTCATAGGAAAACCCATCGCCACTGCCACCCAAACCGTGAGGAGCGCCCGGGGTTCCGTTCGGTGAACCCTGATTTCCGCCCGGTTTCGTATTGCCCTCGCCACTTCCGGTGCCGCCTTTTTTGGCAGCTGCGAACATGGCATCGCTCTTGGCTTTCAGTTCCTGCTTTTTGCGTTCCTCTTCCGCCTTGCGCTGTTCCTCGGCTCTTTTCTGCGCCAGTTCGGTCTTCACACGGGCTTCTTCCTGTTTGCGAAGCGCAATGGATTCTTCGCTTTCCTGCGTGGCAACTTCCTCCTCGGCCTCTGTTTGAACGGTAGGCTGTGTGGCCGGAATCACTTCTTGTTGGGCCACGGGTTCGGCATCTGGGTTGGCGGCTGGTTCGCTTTCATCGGTGCCGAGACCGTGCTCCTCATAACCGAAATTGAGCATCATGCCTTCTTCCGGTGGAGGAACGCTATAGCTTAGTCCAATGTATGCGAAGATGATGAGCAATACAGTATGGATGCTCACCGTGGCAAACAGACCTTTGCGCTTGTTCTGTTTCTCCTTTTCAGTTTCCATGTCATTTCGGCTTGGTTGCCAGAACGATCTTGTACTGGTTGCGATAGGCGATGTCCATGATCTCCACAGCATACTCAATGGGCACTCCCTGCTCTACGCGCAACACGATAACCTTGTCGTCTGTTGCCGATAGACGCTGTGCGATGGCCGATTCCATAACGGCCAGGTCCACTGGATCGAGGTTGATGTAATATTGAAGGTCCTTGGTGATGGAAACGGAAATGGATTCCTTCTTGACGCTCTTGGATGTGCTGTTGGGCAATACCAGATCGAGCGCGTTCGTGGTGACCAACGTGGACGTGATCATGAAGAATATGAGCAGCAGGAACACGATATCGGTCATACTCGCCATGCTGAAATCAGCACTTATCTTATTCCGTGTTCGGATGGCCATGGCTTAGGCGGGTTGGTGCAGAATGTCGATGAATTCGGTGCTCCGGGCCTCCATGATGTACACCACGTGGTTGACCCTTGCAACCAGAAGGTTGTAGCCCAGGTAGGCGAGAATACCCACAACGAGTCCGGCAACAGTGGTGGTCATGGCGGTATAGATCCCCTCGGCCAACATGCCCACATCGATCTGTCCTCCAGCTGCTGCCATGGCGTGAAAGGAGAGGATCATACCGATCACCGTACCGAGGAAACCGAGCATCGGGGCCGCACCGGCAATGGTGGCCAGTGTGGCAAGGTTGGTTTCGAGCTTGGAGGCTTCGAGTTTGCCAACGTTCTCAATAGCGGCAGATATGTCGTTCAATGGTCGGCCAATGCGCGAAATTCCTTTTTCCAACATGCGTGCAACCGGACTGTCGGTGCGCATGCAAAGGGCGCGTGCTCCCGAAAGGTCACCTTTCTGAATGCTGTCCTTAATGGAGTTCATGAAGGCGGCATCTTCGTGTGCGGCCTTGCGGATGGTGAGAAAACGCTCCACGAAAATGTAGATCGCCATGACCGAAAGGATCAACAACGAAAGCATGATGAGCTGGCCTCCGATCCCGCCCGACATCATCAGTTCCAGTATGGAAATGGTCTTTTCTTCTACTATGGGTTCCGGTACGGTCACGGTGGTAGTTTGTGCCGTGGCCGTGGTTATGAAAAGCAGATTCATCGATTTGAGATTAAGTATGCGTCCGTTCGAAATTACCTATGGGCTTTCGGGTGCTATGCCTGCCTGCCGTCCATTTACAAACACAGGAATGTTAGCTTTATTGTATGCCGCAATAAAAAGACCCGGACCAATTGGCCCGGGTCTTTCCGTTCAAAACGATGTTGCGACTCAGTGTGAATGACCTTCGTGGTTCTCTTCAACAGCAACTGGGGTAGCGGTCTCAGCATCTCCCTCAGGAGCGTGTGGATGCCATCCAACAACGGCATACATCACAAAGAAACCGATCACGTACGCAAGTGCCACGTGCCATCCGTTCTTGATCCAAGAACCAACTGACTTGGCTTCTGGATACATGTTTGAAATGGCAACACCCGCAGATGAACCGAACCAGATCATGGAACCTCCGAATCCTACGCAGTATGCAAGAACACCCCAATCATATCCTCCCTGTGCAATGGCAAGGGCGGTGAGCGGAATATTATCGAAAACGGCCGATACGAATCCAAGGCTAAAGGCAGTCTGCCAAGAGGCAGCTGGCAACTCGTCAACCGGCATAAGCGATGCACATGTTACAAGCGAGAGCAGGAATATTGTTCCAGCAATAGAATGTGGCACCTCTTTCCAAGGAGTTTTGGTCAGTACCGCACCGACCAGAATGGCTGCCCAAACACCTACAGCTGGGAAATCGAGGAGGATGTTCGTAGCAATGGCACCGGCCAGGATCAAAGCGACCACCACAAGTTTCATCGGGTCTACTTTTGCACTTGGGTCTGCATCCGCCTGAATGGTCTGATATTTATCCTGTTGGAAAGCAGCGATAACACCGAAGATGCTGATCGCAACAACCGATCCTACGAATGCATGGGTCACATCCAACGCACTTACACCAGCGATCCACATCATTGTTGTTGTGGTATCGCCAACCACGCTACCAGCACCACCAGCATTACTTGCCGCCACAATGGCCGCGATGTAACCGATATGAACCCTTCCCTTGAAGACCACCATGGCCACCGCACCACCGATCATGGCTGCTGCAATGTTGTCCAAGAAGGAAGATATGATGGCAATAAGTACGAGGAGCACAAAACCGCCTTTCCAACCTTCAGGTAGATACTTCGGAAGGATCTGCGGCACACCCGACTCCTCAAAGTGCTTCGCCAGAATGGCAAATCCCAAGAGCAGTCCGAGCAGGTTCACAAGCACACGCCACTCATGCATCAGGTGATGGATCAGATCGAAATCAGCAATGAAGGCCAACTTGAACACCAGCAACGAACCAAGACCAATAAGCGCCACCTTGAGTGTATGGTTGTGGAAAAGCGCAACGCCCAAAAGCGTCAACGCGAAGAAGATGAACTCAAAACGAACGGGTCCCAGCGATGGATAGCTGGTCGCAACGGCCTCTTGCGCCAAGGCCAGCGATGGCAGGGCAAGCACGGATAAAAGGGTCAATACTTTTTTCATGATGATGGAGATTATTTGGTTGTTAATTGTTTTTGATCAGTTGTTTTAAAGCAAGTTCGAAAGCTGTGTGGCTGATATTGGTAAGTGATGGATCGGCCATGTGCACCTTTTTCAACGCATGGTAAATGGTCTTGGATGTGTCGCTGAAAATGGCCTCATCGGTCATTTCCACCTGCTGCGAACTCATCAGAAAGGCGAACACCCTTGCCATGCCGCAGTTGGCAATGAAATCGGGAATAAGGCTCAGTTGGGCGTCCGCTTGGCTCATGATCGGGCCGTAGAAGATCTCTTTATCTGCAAACGGAACATTCGCCCCGCTGGCAATGGTCTTCAGTCCAGCCTTCACCAATCTTTCAAGCTGATCGGCCGTCACTAATCTCGATGCAGCGGCCGGAATGAACACATCGGCCTTCAGGTCCCAAATGCGGTTGTTCACCTCTTCAAAACTCAGCATGTCGTCAACAACCAGTGTGTTGGATTGCTTGTGGTTGATGAACAGGTCTTTCACTTCTTCGAGCCCATAACCCGCCTCATGGATCAATCCACCGTTCTTGTCAATGATGCCCACGATCTTGGCACCAGCATGCGCCAGTTCCATGGCTGCGGCCGAGGCCACATTGCCCCAACCTTGAACAATGACACGCTTGCCTTCCAACGTTTCGTTCCTGAATATCGAATAGAAGTGCTTCACCGATTCACTCACACCGAATCCGGTTATCATATCTGCCACGCGGTATCTGGTCGGGCCGTCTGGGCAGTAGTTCGGGTCTTCCAAAACCTTCGAAACACCATTGCGCAACTGCCCGATCTTGCGGATCTTCTCCGCATCGGTCGGGTTGAAGTGCCCGTTCACAACACCTTCCTGCGGATGCCAGATCCCGAAACTTTCCGTGATCGGGATTACCTCATGTATCTCATCCACATTCAGGTCGCCACCCGTTCCATAATAGTTTTTCAATAGGGGAGAGACCGCCTTGTACCAGCGTTCCAGTACACCTCGTTTCCGTGGGTCGTTCGGGTCGAAATCGATGCCCGATTTTGCGCCTCCGATGGCAGGTCCGCTCACCGTGAATTTGATCTCCATGGTTTTGGCAAGCGAAACCACCTCATTGCGGTCAAGTCCCTTGCGCATTCGGGTTCCGCCT
>CAMCFW010000241.1 GCA_945874195.1 Chryseobacterium gleum | reverse complement strand
CGGTACCGCTTGGACGGGGCTCCACCCATTCTCTGACGAGAACTCGCTCAATCGGGAAACCATTCAGCAGGGATCGGTCATCATCACGGTAAAGAACAGAAGGGAGCCTGTTGTTGGTGGCTTCGGCCTTGGGGTGCGTACCAAATTCTTAGGTTATTTCATCCGTCTCGACTATGCTTGGGGTGTTGAGAACCGCAAGGTGAACGATGGATTCTGGTATATTTCCCTGAGCATGGATTTCTAAAATGTCTGACCTGAACAAGCCGAAAATGAGCATAACCCTGATTCTAACCCTTCTATTGATCGGTGTGGCCGCTGGCATGTTGAGTGGCTTTGTGGGCGTTGGTGGTGGAATACTGATCGTTCCTGCCCTCGTTTTCTTTCTCGGATACACGCAGCACATGGCGCAGGGAACCAGCCTTGCCATGATGGTGCCTCCCATCGGCATACTCGCGGTTTACAACTATTACAAGGCTGGACAGGTCAATCTGGCTGCGGCCGGAATCCTCTGCCTCACGTTTTTCATAGGGGCCTATTTCGGCAGCAAACTCTCCATTTCGTTGGATCAACGCGTAGTGAAAAAGGTATTCGGGGTTGTGATGCTGCTAGCCTCCGTCAAACTTTTGTTCAATAAATAATGAAGGACAGGATTGCTCAACTGGTTGCGGAGAACGCCAACGAGATCCGCGACATTCGCAGACACCTACATGCCAATCCTGAACTTTCGTTCAAGGAATACGAGACCAGCAAATATGTGACCGCGGCCCTCGACCGCTGGGGAATATCCTACAAGGATGGATTTGTTGAAACAGGCATTGTGGCCCATATCGAAGGCCGCAATCCAACTTCTAAGGTCATCGCCCTTCGGGGCGATATGGACGCGCTGCCCATTCTCGAGGCCAACGATGTTCCTTACAGGTCTAAGAATGAAGGCGTGATGCACGCGTGCGGGCATGACGTTCACACTTCATGTGTGTTGGGCGTGGCCAAAACCCTGCATGCGCTTCGAAATGAATTCGAAGGAACGGTCAAGATCATCTTTCAGCCTGGAGAGGAACGCTTGCCTGGCGGGGCCTCGCTCATGATCAAGGAAGGTGCGCTAAATGATCCCAAGGCATCATCCATTCTGGGTCAGCACGTGCTGCCCGACCTCGAAGTGGGCAAGGTAGGTTTCCGTTCCGGAATGTACATGGCATCGGCCGATGAGGTCTATTTCACAGTGAAAGGAAAAGGCGGGCATGCCGCGCTACAGCATTATCTCATCGACCCCGTTCTCATCACCTCCCACATCATTGTGGCCCTCCAACAGGTGGTGAGTCGCAGGTGCAAGCCGGGAGTTCCGTGCGTGCTCTCGTTCGGAAGCGTGCATGCCGATGGCGCCACCAACATCATTCCCAACGAAGTGCGGGTGCAAGGCACTTTCCGTACCATGGACGAGGAATGGCGCATGGAGGCACACCAGATCATGAAGAAGATGGCCGAGGAATTGGCAGCGTCCATGGGCGGATCGTGCGACTTTCGGGTCGATGTCGGCTATCCCTTTGTCTACAATGACGAACAGCTCACCGAATTTGCGCGCGCAGCCGCCAAGGAATACCTCGGTGATGCCAATGTCGTGGACCTCGAAATGCGCATGACGGGCGAGGATTTCAGCTTCTACACACAACACATGCCCGGTTGCTTCTATCGTCTTGGCACGCGCAACGAGGCAGAAGGATTGACATCGGGACTACACACACCCACCTTCAATGTGGATGAAAAGTGTCTGGAGATCGGAACTGGGCTCATGGCCTATCTGGCCTATAAGCAACTGATTCGGTAGAACCTTTAAGCTTAGAAGAACTTTGCTCGGTTGTCGATTATCTCGGCCTTTTCCTTCAGTGCCTCAAATACTTCAAAATCGACACGTGATGCAATTTGTCCGTTCAACATCTGAGTGTTCTGGCCATAGCTGGCCTGTGCGGGCACATCAATTCGGCTTTCAAGATACACCCCATATACGCCAAGATCTCCTTTGATAGGCTTCGAAATGTCGCCTTGTTCCATACCTCCAACGGTTCCCAACAGGGCAGGTTCGCGGCCCAGGCCCGCAATGGCGTTGGCTGCAAACAATACATTATCCCTCACTTCAACCGGAAGGTTCATTTTATCGGCAATGGTCTGAATATCTCCTGCTTTCGCACCATCAAATTCGCTCATGAAAGTGGCTGCCTTCTTCTCTTTGATGGCACCTGTCTTCAATTCTTCCTTCACATCGTCAATTTCTGCAAAACCCTCTTCCTTTACGGCAGTTAGCACAGCCACCACAAAGGTGTTGCCCAATTCGAACACTTTGCTCATATCGCCTTTCTCGGCCGTGTAGGCCCATCGGATCAAGACCCGTGGGTTTTCAAGTCCGGCAATGGTCTTTTCGTTTTCTTTCAAGTTGCTGGCAATTCGTTTGTTCAGTCCGCGAGCTGTTACTTCTTGATCGAAAGACTCAAGACCGGTAACCTTGCGAGCGAATTCATCGGCCTCTCCGAACTTCATCTGGAAGGTCTTGGTGCTTGGGTCAACTGTGCGATCAACAAAGGCGACAGAACGTTTCTCCGTGTTGCCTTTTTGATCTTCTACCTTGATGATGTGGTAGCCGAACTGCGATTGAACAATGACCAGATCGCCCTTCTTGCCATCAAAACAGGCATCGTTGAAGGTCGGCACCATCTGCCCTTCCTTGAACCAACCTAGGTCGCCACCTTTGGCTCCCGAACCTGGATCTTCTGAATGTTGTGTGGCCAAGGTGGCAAAATCGGCACCACCTTCTATCAGGGCTTTCAAACTATCGGCCTTTGCTTTTGCCTTTTCAACACTGCCAAGCGTTTCGGGCTTGATAAGAATGTGACGGGCCGTTACAGAATCGGGCGACATTTTCACACCGATTAGTTTGGCCATTCTGAAGGTTCTTCCTTCCATGTATGGACCATAAACGGTTCCTTTTGCAGCTGCGAACATCAGCGAATCGATCGCTCCGCCCAATTCGCCTTTGGTCATCCAACGGGCATTGAAACGCACGTCAGATTCGCGATTCACCAATAGGGTGTCGTTCTCTGCGGTCTCAAATTCAGGCTTCAACTTATCTGCCCATACTTGTACTTTTTCAAAATCTTCTTTCGATGGTTCTACCTGAAAGGCAACGAACTCCACATCGCGCGATGCATCTTGCTCGTACTTCGATTTGTTGTCGTTGTAATATTTCTTAATGTCCTCATCGGTCACCGTAATGGTAGAATCGGATACCGTATCGTAGCGTTTCAGTACATATTTGATGGTCTGGCTTTGGTTCTTGGCCATGAAATCGCTTTCTGATTCAGCCTTGGTCACATACAGTCCTTTCTTTATCAGGTTGTTGTATTTCTCTGCCCTGCGGATCTTGGCAATGTCCTTTTCGAAGGCCAACCAACGCTTTTTCAGGTCTTCATCGGTCTCCATTCTTTTCAGAAACGAGATTACTTGGGCCTGATCAAACTGGCCGGTTTCCGGATTGGTGAATGCTTGAACCACCTGTGGATGAGGATTACCTCCCTGGACGAGATCGAATAGTTCGACCGCACTTACACGCACGCCAACAGCATCTAGCTCCTGTCCGAAAACGATGTCGCGCACCATCTGGTCCCAAGTCTGATCGCGAAGCTGATCGGTCGTGTTGTTGTCGATGGTAGACTGGCCTGTCTGCGCCTTGTAGTTGTCAATGGTCTCTTGAACCTTCTCTTCAAAGGCTCTTCCTTCAACGGTTGTTCCGGCTATTTCTCCTATTTCGGTGGCCGAGCCGTTGAGTAGGAAACCACCTGAATTCAACAGGTCGCCAAGAATAAAGGCCAACATGGCCCCACCGATCATGATCAGGAGGAGGGTTGACTTTTCACGAATTTTACCGATCACCATGTGTAATTAGCATTAAAATTTAGGGCTGCGAATATACGGTTCTTGCACACATAATGAAACATGCAGATTGAAGCGGAGAAAGCACTTCGGATGTTCTTAAACGGTCTGCTTTCCGTACATTTTTGCAATAAGCGAAAGTTGTCCACAGTGCGTGCCTTCGTGTCGGATGGCGTGCATGGCCATGAATCGTTTGCTCTTGTTCTCGCCAAAGGCTATTCCGAGGGTGTTCTCCTCATCCAATTCCTGCTCCGAAAGACCTGAAATGGCCTGCAAAGCAAGTTCATGGATCTGTTTGAAAGCGACCAAGATCTCTTCCAACGATGGTTGATGCGCGGGCTTTTCTCCCTTAGGCGAATGGATCTTGAAATCATTGAGCCAATGAATGTCTGCGCCTTTACCCCCCATACATTGAACGGCCAGCATGTTTTCGCCCCAGCACATATGAGCCAATATCCAATAGGCGCTGTTGGTGGTGTAGCCATTCAC
>CAMCFW010000240.1 GCA_945874195.1 Chryseobacterium gleum | reverse complement strand
GTCAGCACCCCACACGCCATTTCGCATCAATTGAACGTGAACTATCAGTTCCAGAAACTCTGGAAAAAATGGTCCATCACCACTGGGCTGCCCATCAACACGGGCATCTCGAGCAGCAACCTCTATCGCGGAACGCGCATCACCTATTCGGGCGCCATTTATGCCCAGGGCGAATTCAAGACCAAACGGCTGACCGCTGTGGCCGGATTTCGCTACGAGATCCTGGGAATCGACTCAACCGCGGAAACCAGCTCCCCCATCTTCCGGGCTGGTATAAATTACAATGTGGGAAAGGCCACATTCCTCAGGGGTTCGTTCGGTCAATCTTACCGCATGCCTACTGTGGCCGAGCGCTTTTTGGATGACGACCTCAATCCGGCTGTTAGGATTATTCCCCATCCGCAACTCCAAGTGGAAAAGGGCTGGAGTGCCGAGATTGGACTGAAACAAGTGGTGGCCGTCAGCAAGTGGCAGGCCTATATCGACTTTGCTATTTTTCATCAGCGCTTCAAGAATTTTGTGGAATACGGCTTCGTTTCGGCCGCCAATAACCCCGAGTTGTTCGTGGGACTTCCATCGTCATACATCATAGGAATGTATCCGCAGAACGTAGGGAATAGCATGGTAACGGGCTACGAGGCCGGTTTGGCCAGTCGGGGGTCGGTGGGTCCCATTGGCATTACGGCCCTTGTGGGCTACACCTATTCCTATCCGGTCAATCTCGATTCGGTTCAGAACTACAGCGCAGGACAGTACCTGGAAGAGTTTTTCGTGCTGATGGGAAAAAGGGCTGAAGGGGCTGAGGTCGGTAAGATCATGAAGCTGAGGCCGCGCCACATGGTGAAAGGAGATGTTCAGCTCGATTACAAGAAAGCTTCTCTCGGAGTCACCTTGATCTACAACAGCTTCCCGGAGAACATTCCTCATACCGAACGAACGGCCGTAGATTTCATTTCAGGAGAATTCGGGGCTACGCAGCGCTATGCAGATGCCCATCAAAAAGGCGACTTTGTGCTCAACTTGAGGGTTTCGTATCAGATCTTCAAAGTGATGAAGGCCTCGTTCATCATCAATAACCTGACAAACCGGATCTACTCTTACCGCCCAAGCAAGGTGGAGCCCATTAGGAATTACACCCTTCAGCTCAGATTCACTTTTTAGAAGAGTGCGGCACCTTGAAGCTGCCGATCAGCTCATTGTCCTCGTCTATGATGCTGAGCTCCACATGGTCGGTATTGACGATGCGCACCTTGCCGAAGGCGTTCTTCAGGTTCTTGTTGCCTAGTCCGTTTCCGCCTTCATTCCAGATCTTCTTCATGCGGAAGGTGGACGTGAAGGTGCCGATGAGCTTGAGGTAGTAGGCCAGTTCGGTTCCCGTCACGCTCAGTCCGCTGGCGTTCAGTTCCGGCAGACCGGCATTCTCACCGTCATCCATCACATTATGGTGCGTGTCTCCACTTATCACGATCACATCCTTGATGTCGTTCTCTTTTAGGAATTGCATGAAATCATTCCGCTCTTCCGGAAACCCGGCCCAGTACTGACTGAATCCCCACGCCATGTGAAAGCCATAGAATCCCTTCATGCTCATGTTCTGGATCTTCACTCCCGCATGGATCAGCTTCTCGCAGGCGCCATTGAGCGGAACCCCGCTTACGATGAATTTCCAATCGGCATTAGATTCCTTCAGCCCTTTCTTCAACCAGTCCATCTGTTTCTTGCCGAAAAGGGCATAGCCTACGGGCGGGTCCCATCTCCATTTTCTCTTCTTTTCGTCATACACGAATCCGTCCATGTTGGGTCGGTCCTTGGCGCTGTTGCGGTCGAGTACGAAAAACTCGGCATTCCCGAATTTGAATGAATGATAGATGCCTTCGCTGGTGTCTTCGAGCGGATAGTGTGGGAAGAACTCATCGTAGCCCTTGATAGTGTTGGTTCGCCAATGGGGCGGAAATTCGGGGGCGAACATCTCGTTCACCACGCGTCCGCCTTCCTTGTGGGCCTTCCAATCGTTCTTGCAATAGCGGCCACCGCTGCCGCCCACATAGTCGTTGTCGTCATACACATAATCGATGGGAATGCTGCGCAGCATGAACTTCATCTGCTTCTCATCGTAGCGTTTGCGATAGCTGAGTGCCATGCCTTCCCATGTGGAGGAATAATCGGGCGCTATCTGATAATCGGGGTAGGTGTAATCGCCCGTGTGCATCATGAAATAGGGTTCGTGAAACGGCATCACGTCAAACACCTTCATGTTCTCGGTCTCCTGACAAGAACCTGTCACAAAGGTGTATTCGCCCCTCTGTCCTTCTTTCGGAAATGTTCGGAAACGGCCATGGACGGTGTCGAGGTCCTGCCCCACAAAAATGCGGTAGAAATAGGTGGTGTTGGCCTGAAGATGGTCGAGACCGAGAATGATGGAACTGTCGTTCTTAGCCTCTGTTCGGCCCAGAAAGATCTGGGTGGAACGATAAGAAGTATCGGGTGCCACATGAAGCGAGATGACCGAGTTGGCCTTGGACGTGCGCAGGAACATGCGTGCCGAACTATCGGTGACCGCACCTATGACCGGGCCGTGGGTGATCTGCTGCCCGAAGCCGTTGAAGTTTGATACGAGAAAGGCAAATCCGGTAAGGATGGTCCGAACCCGCGTCATTCTATCAGGCCTTCCCTTTCCATGGTCCGGTAATGGCCAAGGTCAGTCCGGCATGTTGAATATTTACGAACATGGTCTTGCCGCTGGGCGAAAAACAAACACCGGTAAGCTCCGAGGCATGACCTACACTGTGCCCAAAGGTGGACAGTTTGCCATCTGGGGTTACTCTACGAATGTAGGCGTCCTCATCATCCTCACAAAGCATCACATCGCCCCAAGGCGCCACGGTAAGATTGTCGCAATACTTCATAATGTCAACGTTGTTCGGCTCTATGAAAAGCTCCAACTTTCCGCCATCGGCATCGGGAATGAGCTTGAACACCTGCCCCTTCATCAGATCGCCACCGTTGGTACACGCAAAGTAGATGACGCCTTTATCATACCATATTCCTTCGCCACGGGCAAAGATGGCCGCACCCTTTTCGAACCCACGGATGCGGAGGTCGTCTCCGGGTGCATCCACATTATCAAGGTCTATCCATTCCAGGGCCATCGGAATATTGGTAAGAATGTCGGGGCCAATGCTATCGGGCCAGTTGCGCGTGTCGAATTTCGGTCCGTTCTTAATGGCCAGCGCCTGTAGTTTTCCGCCCGAATGCAGGTCGTCCTTCTTGTTCGGAATGAAACGATATAGAAGTCCATCGTGCCGGTCTTCGGTCAGGTAAAGCATGCCCGCTTCGGGGTCGTAGGCCACCGCTTCATGGTTGAATCGCCCCAGTTCTCGGATGGGCTTCGGGGTGGCCCGCATCATTTGGGCCGTTGCCGGAACCTCGAAGACATAGCCGTGATCGTGTTCCACTTTCCCATCAAAATCGCCTTTGTTGGTCACGTCTTCTTCGCAGGTCAGCCAACTGCCCCAAGGCATGGCACCTCCCGCACAGTTCCTATAAGTTCCCGCCAAGCTCAGGTAGTGCGACTCGAGTACCCCGGTCTCTTCGTTATACACCAAGGTGGTGGTGCCTCCCAACCCCGGAAACTCGCCACTTCCATATTCATAGATGTCCTCTTTCGGAATGGCCGAAAGGTTGACGTTGTCTGCCCCAAAGGCCCCGAGTTCCTTGTCGGTGGGCACTATTTCGTGGTTGCGTACAATGATCACTCTTCCGTTCTCTCCGCTGAAAGCCGCCATGCCATCGTGCTTTCCAGGAACCAGAAGGCCATCGCTCATCACTTCGCCCTGCGTGGAAATAACCCTGTAGCCGAATCCTTGCGGAAGGTCGAACACTCCAGCAGGGTCTTTCACCAAGGGGCCATAATCCAATGGAACGTTGAGTGCCGATTCTCCCACTGGGGCTGCATTGCCACAGGCATATAGTTTCAGCCCCATGAACCCCACTCCTATAAAACCGGTGGTCCTTATAAAATCCCTTCTGCTTCGCATGTTATTCGCTTAAGGCCCGCAAGATACGGTCGCAACAAGAACTGTCAATAGCGATGTGTGTTCTTAACATAAAGTTTGCAATTCAAAACTCCACCCGATAATACAGCAGCGGCAGGAAGCCCAACTGATACTTGGTGTCCACTTGCTGCGTGGCGGGGTTATAGTTCTGGCTGAAGATGTTCTTTGTGTTGAACACATTCTGGAAATCAAACGCGAGGCTGTGCGAGGCGCGCTTGCCATTAAAAGAGAATGTGGCTTTTATGTCCATGCGGAAATAGTCGCGATACTTCTCCTCGTACGCTCGCGAACGGTCGCGGACCTCTTCGCCCGCCACAATGGACGAGTCAATGTCGAGAGGCACATACCGCGCACCGCCCGTCCA
>CAMCFW010000239.1 GCA_945874195.1 Chryseobacterium gleum | reverse complement strand
CATCCTAGAAAGTTCGGACGGGAACAGCACCTTGGCGCGAGAGGCCAACAATCATTTCGGGATCAAGTGCCATGGTATTTGGGAGGGCAAGAAATATCACATGGACGATGACGCCAAGGGTGAATGTTTCAGAGGCTATACAAACGTGTTCGAGAGCTATCGTGATCATTCAGAATTTCTCAGTTCCAGAGACAGATATGCCGCACTTTTCAAACTGGAAAAGAACGATTACAAGGCTTGGGCCCAAGGATTGAAAGATGCGGGTTATGCCACCAATCCAAAATATCCGGCTTTGCTCATCAAGATCATCGAAGAGAATGAGCTTCACCGTTATGATCTGATGACCGAGGTGCCAAAAGGCCGACCCGAGCGCACAAAGGACAGGCACAACGATAAGAACCGGACGAAGTCGAACACGGCAGGCGCCAACGAAGCCATCGTTTCTATTTCCGAACGGCAAATGTACCTTCGGAATGAAGTGAGATATGTGTTTGCCGAGAAAGGCGACACCTACGAAAAACTCGATCGGATGCTTGGCGTTCGAGAATGGCAGATCCTGAAATACAACGATAAACCCAAGGGTTCGCAACTGGTTGAGGGTGAACTGATCTATCTGCAACCTAAGCGGGCACGCAACCGAGCCCACAGCTATCATTTTGTGGCCGAAGGAGAAACCTTGCGATGGATCTCTCAGGAATACGGCATCAAGATGAAGAACCTTTATGCCTATAACGAACTTAACCCGGGCGAAGAACCCGTGGTGGGCGCTAAGGTGTGGTTGCGCAAGCGAAAGGCAAGCGAATATTAAACGCCTGTGTAGTTGAATGGCGTGATGGCCCGCATTTCGGCCTTCACCTTCTCGGCAATTTGCAATGATTCAATGAACTCCAGCATGGCCGCTTCGTTCAGTTTGGCATTGGTGCGGCTAAAAGCCTTAAGGGCCTCGTAAGGTTTCGGATAGCCTTCGCGCCTCAGAATGGTCTGTATGGCTTCGGCCACCACCACCCAGTTCGCTTCCAGTTCCTTGCGTATGTTCTCTTCGTTGATCAGCAATTTATCCAATCCGCGAAGCGTTGATCTGAACGAAATGAGGGTATAACCTAGCGGAACACCGATGTTGCGAAGAACCGTGCTGTCGGTAAGGTCGCGTTGCAACCGCGACACCGGAAGTTTTTCGGCCAAATGCGAGAAAAGCGCATTAGCCAAACCAATAGTCCCCTCCGAATTCTCGAAATCGATCGGATTCACCTTATGTGGCATTGCCGAAGAACCCACCTCACCCGCTTTTATCTTCTGCTTGAAAAGATTGTTCGAAACGTACATCCACATGTCGCGGTCAAGATCCAAAATGATGGTGTTTATCCTGCGAAGCGCATCGCACCATGCGGCCGTGTTATCGTAATGTTCAATCTGCGTGGTGGTCTGCGATCGGCTCAGCTTTAGCGTACCGTTCACAAAACTGTTCCCGAAAGCGACCCAATCAATGGACGGATATGCCACTAGGTGCGCGTTGAAATTCCCAGTTGCTCCTCCAAATTTGGCCGAAAATGGTATGGCCAACAATTGTTTTTTTTGCGCTTCTAGCCGCTCCACAAATACGAGGATCTCTTTTCCCATCCGCGTTGGAGAAGCAGGCTGTCCGTGTGTGCGTGCCAGAAGCGGAATGTCATTCCAATCGGTTGCCAACGAGTTCAGCTTCGCGATAAGTTCATTGAGTAAAGGAAGATAAACCTGCTCTGTGGCCTCTTTCATCATCAACGGAGTTGCCGTGTTGTTAATGTCCTGACTGGTCAGACCGAAATGCACAAACTCCATTTGCTGTCCAATGCCCAACGCCTCCATCTTCTCCTTGATCAGATATTCCACCGCCTTCACATCGTGATTGGTGGTCTGCTCGATCTCTTTCACCCGCTGTGTGTCGGCCTCAGAAATTTCAGAATAGATCTTTCTCAGCACAGGAAAAAGCGAATGGTCAAATCCTTTCAGTTGCGGCAATGGTAGTTCGCACAACTGGATGAAATATTCTATTTCGACCCTTACTCGATAACGTATCAGCGCGGCCTCAGAAAAGTATCCGGAAAGAATTTCGGTGTGCTTACGGTATCGCCCGTCAATGGGCGACACGGCCGAAAGAACATTGAGTTCCATGTATTGTCGGTTAAGGCGCGAAATTAGCGATTTTTGAAGCGCAAGTTTTGAAGTCATTGGCAGACAGGGTAAGAGTATCGGTCGTATCATACGTTAATTCATACCCTTTCATCTATGGATTGCAGCACCACGAGGTTGGCAGAATGATCGATCTTCAACTCGACACACCTGCAGACTGTGCAAAGAAATTGCTGAATAAGGAAGTGGATCTGGGGCTCGTACCAGTGGCCATCATTCCATTATTGACCGAAGCGCACATCATATCCAACAAGTGCATCGGTGCCGATGGACCGGTGGAAACCGTCTGCCTTTATAGCGATGTTCCGATGGATAAAATTGAAAAGGTACTTCTCGACAATCAATCGCGCACTTCGGTGAAATTGGTTCAACTATTGGCCGAAAAACTTTGGAACATAAACCCAGAATGGGAGGTAGGCACGGTCGATTTCATGGACCGTATAGGTGGAACAACGGCAGGCGTTGTCATAGGTGATCGGACATTCGGTTTGACGGGCAGGTTTCCTCATGTTTTTGACCTATCGGAAGAATGGAAAAAACTGACTGGACTTCCTTTTGTTTTCGCCTGCTGGGTCAGCAACCGACCACTTTCATCCGAATTCATCCAACAATTCGAAAATGCGCTGAGCTTTGGACTTGCCAACAAACGAGCAGCGCTTGAAGCCTGGTCCGCTGATCCTTCAGAAATGAAATTCCGGTATCTGAATGATGTTATCAGTTATGAACTTGACCATAAAAAGCAAGAAGCGATGAAACTTTTTCTCGCTTGGTTAAGTAAGTCACCCTAGCTTGTTGAAATACTTTTGATACCAAGTGTAATCGCGCAGATCCAATCAGTAATTTAGGCTAAAACAAATTCAAAAATGAGGTTATATCCTTCGCTCATCGCCCTAGTCATCACGCTGTTGACGTTTTCTTCTTCCATTCGCGCTCAAGTGCTTGGAGGGCCGGATAAGATCAAAATGCTGCAGGCCAGAGCGAGCATGACCGAAGGAGATCATAACGGAGCCCTTCGCATCTATCGTACGCTTTACACCGAACATGGAACAGACGGCATGCTCAATTGGCGAATGGCCGAGTGCTACATTGCCTTAGAGCAGGGTCAGGATGCACTGGCCTATCTTCAAAAGGCTCGAGAGGCCGATCCAGCAATTGATCCGGACCTGGATTACAATACGGCCTTGGCCCATCGTATGTTGGCGGATCAGCAGAATTCCATTTTGCACCTCGATAAGTACCTGGCCAACGATAAATTGAGCAAAACTGACCGTGAGAAAGGCGAAGAACTCAGAGGAAAATGTCAAGCAACTATTGACATGATGGCCAATCCGATCAACGTGTCCATCAGTTCAGCAGGCGAGGGAATAAACACGGACGAAAATCATGAGTATCGACCTTCCATCACCGCAGACGGACGCATCATGGTGTTCACTTCAAGACGGCTCGACACGCAAGGCGGAAAACGGTATGAGCTTGACAACGATTGGTATGAAGACGTTTATATTGCTTATTGGAGCGATAGCCTGAAGGGCTGGGCACCTGCCGTGCCGATACCGGGGGCCATCAACACACCTGGCCACGATGCAAGTTTGAGCATTTCTCCAGACGGACGCCAGTTGCTCACATTCCGAAACCAGAATGCCGGAGACATTTACATTTCTAAGACAAGGATGAACAAGAACGCAGGAGAAGCCATTGCTGATGGTTCGGCCGATGCGGCCCGATTGATGAGCCTGAACCGATGGTCTAAGGCCTATTCGTTGGGAAGCAACGTGAACAGTGGCTATTTCGATAGCAACGCTTCGCTGACGGCCGATGGCACCACCATTTATTTCATTTCCGAAAGGCCGAAGGGCAAGGGCAATGGCGACATTTGGACCAGCAAGGAAATTTCGACCAACAAGTGGGATCCTGCATCAAATTTGGCGGCACTTAATACCATTGAGGATGAGAAAAGCGTGTTCATCCATTCAGATGGAAAGACTCTTTTCTTCAGTAGCCGCGGCCATAAGAACATGGGTGGCTACGATATTTTCAAGTCGGTGAAACAGGATGATGGAACTTGGGGTGAGCCTAAGAATCTTGGATATCCGATCAACACCCCGGGAGATGAGGTCGATTTTACGCTTACCTCTGACGGGAAAACAGCCTATTACAGCACCAAAGGAAGCACCAACGGCAAGTACGACATTATGAAGGTTGACCTCAGCAACCACGATCTGTTAGGTAATTGAATCACTCAACGGGTTCAATGCTTCCC
>CAMCFW010000238.1 GCA_945874195.1 Chryseobacterium gleum | reverse complement strand
GGGGCAGAAAGATGACCTTAAAGGCGCGGGCTACAACGTCAATCAGAGTAAGATCGCCATTGGTTCGGGCGGGTTGCTGGGCAAGGGATTCTTGAAAGGCACGCAGACCAAGTACGATTTCGTTCCTGAACAAACCACCGATTTCATTTTCTGCACGGTGGGAGAGGAGTGGGGCTTCTTCGGAAGTCTTGTGGTCCTAGCCCTCTTTACAGCACTCATTCTGCGCATTCTGTTCATTTCCGAAAGACAGCGGTCTTCATTTACCCGCATTTATGGCTACTGTGTGGCGTGCATTCTGCTTTTCCATTTCATCATCAACGTGGGAATGACCATGGGGCTGATGCCTGTCATCGGCATTCCGCTGCCATTTTTCAGCTATGGAGGCTCGTCTCTGCTTGGCTTCACCATGCTGTTGTTCATCTTTGTGAAGCTTGACGGCTATCGGTTGCAGCAATTAAGGTAGATTCGGACAGCACTTGTTTTGAAGATATCCAATTCATTCTTCGGTCTTGCTTTGGGAGCAATTGTGGCCTTGGTCAATCTTTTGGCCTTCAGTAAGGCACTCAACCTCAAGTTTGTCCTTTTTGTGCTGATGGCGGTTGTGCTGGGCCTGGCGTTAAAAAAGTGGCTTCAACCACGATTCGAAACCGCAACCTACGCCATTCTTTCCATCGTTTCGGCCGTCTTGGTTTACAGCACGTTCGCCAACATACTTGTGGACGATGCCGGATTCGTCATCCGCTACATGAACATGGCCCGGCAGGGTTGTTTCTATTGCTACAACCTTTCTGAAGGCCCCGTTTTCGGCATTTCAAGCATCATTTACGGTATGCTCTCCTGCGGCCTGGCCATGACAGGAATTGCTTCGAACACAGTCATCATCCTCGCCCTCAACTTCCTTGGACTTTCTGCCCTTTTCTTCTTCCTGCTGCGCATATTCAAGTTGGTGTTGAAAGACAATCTGCTGCTGGTATTGTCCTTTTCCTTGGCGGTGATGTGTTCCACCCGTTTTCTGTTTTCGGCCACGGCCGGGTTGGAGACCAACGTGCATCTGGCCATCATTTTCGCGGGCATCTACTTCTTTTTTGCGGATGAACGAAATATGATGTGGCTCTTTTTTGGCCTTTCGGTGGTGTCAAAACTGGATGCCGTGCCCTTGGTGGTCATTCTTTCGATGGTGCATTTGGTGGAGAAGCGAACTGAATATTTCGGTTTGGAATGGATTCTGAACTGGAGAAGAGCAGTGCTCTTTGCAGGCGTGCCTCTCATTTTTTTCGTGGGACTGTCGTTAATTCTCTTCGATGGTCCTCTTCCGCAGTCGGCCTACGCGAAGCTTTATTTTCATTCGCATCCGTCTGAACATTGGTTTCCATTCTTGGAACTCTTTCTTGAACGTGGAGCGCGTATGGCCTTGTTGGCCTTCGCTCTTTTGCTCTCGTTTATTCAGGCGGTGTTCGGCTACAGGACAGGTCGCTACAAGATGAAGGAAAGCGCACTCCTTCTGGGTTTCCTTGCCACCATGGTGCTCTACTATTTCTACAACCCTGTGGAACGCATGATCTGGTATTACGCTTTGCCCGAACTGCTCTTGTTCGGTCAATTGGCCTTGGCCACCGGGCTGCTGATCAAGACGCTTTCAGAACATGAAAACGAATGGCTGCGCACCGTAAGCCACGTGCTGATGTTTGCAGCCTTGAGCTTGGCTGCCGTTCCTATGACCACGGGCGAAATGCAATGGATGGACCGTTACCTGAATACGGTGGAGACTGAACGCATCGAAATTGGCCACTATGTTTCGCAACTGCCGGCTGGCGACACCTTGGCCTCGGCCCACGGACACTTTGGGGCCAACTACAAGGGCCACGTGTTGGATCTGAGTGGGCTCAACTCGAAGTTGGTCACCGATTTTCATCGCAATACCGATTCGCTATTGCACAGTTTCCATCCGCGTTATTTCATTCAACACGCCACAGAAGAGAACATGAACATTGCGATTCAGAACAATTATGTCATCCTGCAAGAATGGCATCAGGTGGAACAATACGGCTACCCGAAATGGGTGCTGTGGGAACGAAAGCCGTAGGCGGTGATGGAAGAGTGACCGACTTTCGGTTTCAGTTGCGAAATTTATTCTGTCACGTCTCGCGTTGATTCGTAAGTCGCAGAAACCTCTCTTTGTTCCAGGTTGTCGCGGAGAACGACACCAAATGATCCAGTTTGATGCAAGTGGGCGCAACAGATGCAACTCAGGGCTTTTTCAGGATGAGGCAAAGCAATAAAAAAACCCCGTTCCGAATTATCGGAGCGGGGTTTCAATTTAGGAGAGCCGAAGCTTAGTCCACGTAAACCTTACGTGTAGTAATGCCTTTGTCGGTGGTCACTTTTACCAAATACAGTCCAGAGCTCAATTTGTCGATTCCGTTCATTTGGTGGCTGAAGGTGTTCAGACCATTCTCTGTTCTTACCAAAGAACCGGTGATGTTGTAAATCTCAACATCTGTGATTCGGATGGCATCGCGGGTCTTCACCACAAGGAAGTCGTTGGCCGGATTAGGGTAAACGAAGGTATTGCTGTTCACCACATCCACTTCTTGAACTCCTGCAATAATTGCAGCGTTCAATCGTGGAGCAAGGTAGCCCATGATAGAGTCGATGTAAGCCTTTCCTTTAGCGGCAGACATGTCTGGGTTGGTCAGAAGGCCATTGTCATGAATCTGCTGTCCGTTAAGACCAATGGCGGTTGCCGTGGCAATAACAGAAGTTGGATCCCACCACTGCCATGGAGAAGCTTCTGGGAAAATGGCTCCACCTCCGTTAGGAACAAGCACTTTTCTGATGAATGGGAACAGACCTTCGTAATCGGTCGGGTTCAGTTGAAGAACTTCAGTAGGGTTGGCATAGCTGCTGGCCAAAGCCGTGTAAGCTGCCTCAGAGTAAGGGTCTGTGAAGGTCTGGTTTCTGATGATGTCGTTGTTGCCATTGCGGTTTGCCTCGGCTACCACCCATTTGCTTCCGCTAACCGGAACCACGTTCTCGTTGGTTGTAGGAACAACTACGATTCCGTGCTCAAATGGAGCGAATGGATCGCCAGGGCAATGGAAAGATACGATCGGGGCTTCTCCTGGCTCATACCAAGAAGAATCTCCCAAGGCACCACCTGCATTCACGGCAAACATTACCTCTTTTGATACACCTGGATGGTTATACACGTTCACAACTCCACCCGATCCATCAATCTGTCCAACAACTGCTGTGTCAACATACAGGTTGCCGTTCACATCAGTGAATTTTTCAATCTCGAGTTCAGCCATTCTGTCAAGCGAAACGTAGGCCATGGAAAGGTATCCTCCAGAACCCTCACCGTAAAGGATCACCTTGTCTGGGTTGATTCCGTAAGTAGAGGCTTCCGATTTTACGAAACGAACGCAAGAACCAACGTCATTCAAACCACGATATACCGCTCTCAAAAGTGATCCTCTTCTGGCGTCAGCATCTGCATTCAATGGATCCCACCCACCTCGGTAGTTAGGCGCAAGGACCATGTATCCACGCTTTGCAAATGAACGAGCAACAGCTACCAACGAGCTGTCCTTGTTATTTCCAGAAGCACTTCCGTTGAAGTATTTTGGAAGGAAGTTACCGGTATGAAGCACAATGACGCAGGCACGGCCTGTTTCTGTGTCGCCAGTTCCTTCATAGACATCCATGAGAAGATCTCCTACTGGAGGAGTCGGAGATGGGGGAACGAACTGGTAATTCTGTCCGTAAACAACGCTTGGTGTCACCGTTACGTCAGTGAAGATCTCGTCCAGATAACGATCTTGCGCTGAGGCGACTCCAATGCTAAGGCCAATGGCCACGATTGAGAGTAATGATTTTTTCATATTCTTTAGATATTAGGTTTATTATTCAAATGTACTATAATCTTCAATTCCATTCGAACAAAACAGAAAAGTAAGCCATACGACCGACCTGAGGCCCACCGTATACCTGAGAGTTCCGATTGTCGAAGGCGGCCCCAAAGCGTTCGCTTGCGCTTCCATCTTCAAAAAATGGCTGAATGCCGAAGAGGTTCGATGCTCCCAGTTTGAAGGTGATCATGTTGCTAGGAATGCGGTAGCTTATCTGCGCATCGAACATATCGTAGGTCGGAACGAATCCCGTGAACTGCGGTGAGCCCTCAAATAAGAATCCCTGTATCCATTTGTAATTGATGCTGAAGCCGAAGTGGCCTAGTTTCGGTCTGCCAAGGTCGCGGCCTCCGAAACCCAAATTGAATTTGTGTTCAGGTGTGTTAAAAGCAGGAATGATGGGATCGTCCACATCCAGTTTGGTCAGTCGGTTCCAAGAATAATTGCCCGTAAGCGAATACTTGTTCTTGAAATAGTAGCTCAGTGCAACAGAGAATCCCTGAGTTGTAACGCGGTTCCGGCT
>CAMCFW010000237.1 GCA_945874195.1 Chryseobacterium gleum | reverse complement strand
TAATACATTTTCTATTGAAATGAACAGGCAGGGCGACACCCTGCCTTTTTTACTTTTGTGCACGCTCTGAACTGGCAATAGTCTGCCAATTTGTCTAAAAGAAAGCCGAGGCAAGTTATTTGATGGGCGCGGCTGTGTCTTTGATCATCGCCAAATAAAAAGGTGGTCAGAAAAAGGAAAAAGTAATTCGAAATGGGAAGTAAGAAAGATGAAGAATTGAATGCCCAGTGGCCAACGGATGAAGCTATAGGTAAGGGGCAAGCAGAGGGAACGGAGAGGCAGGAAGGAACTTCGGAACATACTGAAAGCACCGACCCGCTTGAAGTGCTACAAGAGGATTACAAGGCCCTGAACGACAAATACCTGCGCCTTTATTCAGACTTCGAGAATTTTAGGAAGCGAACAAACAAGGAGCGCATTGACCTGATAAAAAACGGAGGCGAAGACATCTTTAAGCTTCTGATCCCAATAGTGGATGACTTTGAACGCGCCCGTTCGAACATGGAAACCGCTACCGATGTGCCAAGCGTGAAAGAAGGGGTGGAACTCATTTATCACAAATTGGTTAAGGAACTGGAAGCAAAGGGTTTGAGATCCATGCATTCCAAAGGAGAGGTGTTCGACCCCGAATTCCATGAAGCCATCACCCAATTCCCTGCACCAACACCCGACATGAAAGGGAAGGTGATGGACGAAGTGGAGAAGGGCTATTTTCTGAATGATAAGGTGATTCGATTTGCCAAAGTGGTGGTTGGAGCTTAACAGGAGACCATGGCAAAACGAGATTATTACGAAATACTGGGCGTTGGCAAGAATGCCGATGCAGCGGAGATAAAGAAGGCCTATCGGAAGATGGCTGTGAAATACCATCCCGACAAGAACCCTGATGACGCTTCAGCCGAAGCCAAATTCAAGGAAGCTGCCGAAGCGTATGAAGTGCTGAGCAACGCGGACAAGAAGGCCCGCTATGACCAATATGGACATGCCGGAATGGGCGGTGCAGGCGGATTCGGTGGCGGTGGATTCGGTGGCGGAGGCATGAGCATGGACGACATCTTCAGCCAATTCGGAGACATTTTCGGAGGAGGTTTTGGTGGCGGAGGAGGTTTCGGAGGAGGTCAGGGCAGGAGGGTCAACAAGGGCTCAAACCTGCGTGTAAAGGTGAAAATGAACCTGGAAGAAGTGGCCAATGGCGTGACCAAGAAACTGAAGGTGAACAAGTATGTGAGCTGTACAAAATGCAGCGGTTCTGGTGCAGAAGATGGCAAAATGAGAACCTGCCATACCTGCAATGGCCGAGGTCAAGTGACCCGTATCATGAATACACCTTTGGGGCAGATGCAAACTTCGTCCACGTGCCCTTCCTGCAGCGGCCAAGGCCAAACGATCGAACACAAATGCACCGGTTGCTATGGCGATGGCATTGTGAAAGGCGAAGAGGTGATCGAGGTGAAGATACCGGCCGGAGTGGGCAACGAAATGCAGCTTTCTGTGAGAGGAAAAGGAAATGCCGGAGCAAAAGGAGGTGTCCCTGGAGATCTTATCGTTCTGGTTGAAGAAGAAGAGCATCCACTGCTGAAACGAGACGGCAGCAATCTTCATTACGAACTGTATGTGAGTTTCATTGATGCCGCTTTGGGCACCATGGCCGAAGTACCGACCATAGACGGCAAGGCGCGAATCAAGGTCGATGCGGGCACACAGAGCGGAAAGCTGTTGAGATTACGCGGAAAAGGACTTCCTGACCTCGATTATGGTCGCAAGGGCGATATACTGGTGCATACCAATGTCTGGATTCCGAAAAAACTGTCGAAAGAGGAAACCGCAGTGCTTGAAAAACTACGTGGTTCAGAGAATTTCAATCCCGATCCAAGCAAAGGAGAAAAGAGTTTCTTTGATAGGATGAAGGATTACTTTCACAACTAAAGGAACCAACTCGAACGTTGACCGAAGACGACCTTCCGAATAAACTTCTAAAAAAGCAACTTGTCAAACATAATATTCCGTGCCGAAAATGTGAGCAAGGCCTATGCGGGCCATGTGGCCATCAAGGACATCAGCATTTCCGTTCCAACAGGTTCAATTTTTGGGCTTTTGGGCCCTAACGGAGCGGGCAAAACTACTGTCATTCGCATCATCAATCAGATAACCGGCCCCGACACAGGACATTTGTGGTTCGATGGTGTGCGCCTGGAACAGAAGCACCTTGGACTGATCGGATATCTTCCAGAAGAGCGTGGCCTTTATAAGAAGATGAAAGTGGGCGAACAGGCCCTTTATCTCTGCCAACTAAAAGGCTTGTCTAAAAAGGATGCGCTGGCACGCCTGAAATACTGGTTCGAGAAGTTCGAAATTGAGGCATGGTGGAACAAGAAGGTTGAGGAACTTTCGAAGGGAATGGCGCAGAAAGTGCAGTTCATTGTGACGGTGCTCCACGAACCGCAATTGCTCATTCTCGATGAGCCGTTCAGCGGTTTCGACCCCATCAACACAAACCTCATCAAGTCAGAGATACTTGAATTGAAACGGAAAGGGGCGACCATCATTTTCTCGACCCACAACATGGGTTCGGTTGAAGAACTATGCGATCATATTGCCCTCATCAACAATTCAAAGGTGATTTTGGACGGGGAGGTGAGCGAGATCAGAAATCGGTTCAGAACGAATACGTACAACATCGATTTTCACGGGTCGATGATGCAGTTCGGTGCTTCGTTAGGAACGTATGGAGAACTGATCGAGCATGGTCCTGAAGGCGACCACATGGATGCCACCGTCAGATTGGTGAACGGGGCCACCACCAATCAACTGCTGGGAAACATAATGAGAACCGTGGAGGTGAAAGGATTTAACGAAGTGGTTCCGAGCATGAATGATATTTTCATTGAGGCTGTTGGACGTTACAATAGAGAAATGGTCGTAGCATGAACAAGATAGGACTCATCATTCAGCGCGAATACATGACGCGCGTAACCAAGAAGTCGTTCATCATCATGACCATTCTTGGCCCGGTGCTGATGGCCGCATTGTTCATTGTTCCGGTCTGGTTGGCCATGAACGAAGAAGATGAAGCGAACATCCTTGTGGTGGACGACAGTTTCATGTTCAAGGACCGAATGGAGGATACGGACAAGATCCATTTTCAATTTCTGGAAACCGGGGTCAGTCTCGATAGCGCCAAACAACAAATGGTGGCCAACGAGGATTTTGATGCGGTACTGTACATCCACGAGAAGATAATGAGCAGCACGGCCGGCATTCAGCTGGTCTATGACAAACAACCGGGCATCAATGTCATCAGGCACATTGAGAATACGATTGAGGACGACATCGAGAAGTTCAAGCTGGCAAAATCGGGAATTGATCAGGCCACCCTTGAGGCGGCCAAGACGAATGTTCGTCTCGTGACCACCAAATTGGATGAAGTAGGCGAAGAAAGCAAGAGCAACACCGAATTGAGTATGATGGTGGGCATGTTCAGCGGAATTCTCATCTACATGTTCATATTTCTCTATGGCGTTCAGGTGATGCGGGGTGTGATCGAGGAAAAGACCAACCGTATCATCGAGGTGATCATCTCTTCGGTCAGTCCGTTCGAACTCATGATGGGAAAGATCATTGGCATTGCGCTGGTCGGATTAACACAGTTTTTGCTTTGGGCAGTGCTGTCAACCACCCTCATTTCCGGAAGTAAGATGTTGGTAGAGGATCATTTTGCAAAGCAGGAAACTGCCACCAGTATTGAACAGGCCATGACCGCAACCGAAAGCATCGATGCAGAAGCAGGGGAGGCCGTTTCCGAAGAACTTGATCAGGCGGCCGTTGACGAAGTATTCGCCAGCATCGATCAGATCGATTTTCCGGTCATCGTTTTCAGCTTCCTGTTCTATTTTCTGGGAGGTTATCTGATCTATTCGGCCTTATTTGCAGCCGTAGGTTCGGCAGTTGACAATGAGGCCGATACGCAGCAGTTCATGCTGCCCATCACCATGCCCATCATCTTCTCGTTCGTAATGGCGCAAGTGGTCATCAACAATCCCGAAAGTCCGATGTCGTTCTGGCTATCCATGATCCCATTCACATCGCCCATCATCATGATGGTCCGCATTCCATTCGGAGTTCCATATTGGGAATTGGCGCTTTCCATGTTCCTGTTGGTTGTCGGTTTCATCGGCACAACATGGGTAGCAGGTCGCATTTACCGCACAGGCATTCTCATGTACGGCAAAAAGATCACTTACAAGGAATTATGGAAGTGGTTGCGATATCATTGATCCGATGCGCGTAGCCGTAATCGACCTCGGAACCAACACCTTCAATCTGCTCATAGTAGATGTTTGCGGTGAAGGAGCATATCAAACGGTTTTCAACACCAAGATAGCCGTGAAGATCGGAGAGGGGGCCATGACACGAGGTCTATTGCTACCCGAACCCAT
>CAMCFW010000236.1 GCA_945874195.1 Chryseobacterium gleum | reverse complement strand
TCGGGGGCTGTTCAGCTTGCAGAAATATCGATACCCACTAATATGTTGATCCCTTTAAGCCCTTTACGGTCGGCAGCAATCATGCCAGGTGCCACGAAGAAACCACTTAATCTACGCTATTTTCTCAACACCCACCATCAACGGATTGAACTACGTCATGGCACCTTTTCCGATCAGTTCGCCCAGCCGGAATTCCTTTCGTTCGCCCATTAGCATGGAGGGGCGAAGAATTATCAGCGAATTGAAACCGATGGCTTCGAGGTCGCGCTCGACCTCGCCTTTCACTTTCAAGTAAAAATTGGAGGAGGAAGCGTCTGCACCAACCGAGGAGACAAGCACGAAAGTGGTGGCACCGGAAGCCTTGGCATTTTTAGCAAATGACACCACAAGGTCATGGTCAACATGATAGAAAGCTTCTTTGGAACCCGCAACCGCTATGGTGGTTCCTAGGGAGCAGAAAGCGACATCGACCTGAGCCAACTTCAAATTGGGGACATCGCCAACCAGCACATCGAATTTCGGTGGCAGTTGAATTGGTCTTCGAGACAGAACGGAGACCTTCTCGAAAGAAGGATCGTCCTTCAAAAGATCAAGTAAAATGGTTCCGATGAAACCTGTGGCACCTGCAACGCCCGCTTTCATATCGGTAGACTAATTCTTGAGCAATCGAATCGCCTGTGGTCCTCGCTCGTCTGACACCTGTAGCAAATAGAATCCATTGGAGAATCTGGAGGTATCAATGCTTTGAACACCAGCGGATATCGGTCCGGCAATGATCTCTCTTCCAAGCGCATCAACTACGCTGAACTTTGCCTGTCCTTCCCAATCTCCTTTTATTTCCAGAAGATCGCTGAATGGATTCGGATAGGCCACCACATCCACCTTGGTCTGTTCGTCAAGTCCGTTTATCTGGCTTAGGTCGCAGTCATTCACTTCCTGAAATTCGTGCTCGGGATAACTACAACTTAATGCGGAAGCCACACTAAGCTCGGTCACATGATTGCCGCCCTCAATATCAGATTCGGAATTAAGTTCTCTCTTCATTGTTCCCGAAGTAAGCTGATAATACATCGGGGAATTGACATGGCTGTTATGCTGCAGCAGATGAGCATGCCCCAACTCGTGAAGCAAGGCAGTGGTAAGGTCGAAACTATTGGCCATGGGCGGAAGGTCTGAGGTCCACCAGTTCATGTCCCCATTCATCAGAATATCCACTTCAATCAGATTCCATTGTATGCCACCAGAACCAGTGCCGCATCCGGAAAACGTGGTGAGCGTTCTACCGAGCATGTAGCTTGGCAATTGGCCTGACTCTGACAAGCCCACCAGGTTGATTCCATCGTTGGCAAAGCTTGCCTGATTGCTCAGCTCTTCCGACAGGTCAAAATTGACACGAGTGTTGCACGACCATTTTTCCAACGCGTTTTTCACCATTGGCAATCCGCCCATGAGAGATTGAAGTGCCGGATTCTTGTGGAAGAGATAGCCGCCCTCTTGCATTCCGACCAACTCGGTTTCGTTCAATACTTCAGAATACACTACTTCGCTTTGCGCAAATGCAACATGCACAAGCTGCGTGCTCTGTTCAAAATTTCCAGCATCATTCACCACTCTTATCTCGCCAGTTCCAGCAACCGTTGAGGTATAGAGCGAGGTGGAAGGAACATACATTCTAACTTCCGTATCCGACCAGCTGAGATAGTGAGGCCCAGACGAAACCGCAACAAAACTCTGTCCGCCATCATTCGCATTTCTGAACGCTACAAAACCGCTGCCCTGCTCGTTTCCAAACCCCTGTCCGGTTATGGTGAGTACCGATCGGGTTCCAGCGGTTACACTCAACGGTTGAATATCAGCAATTTGAGGGGTAGACCGTTGACCTGATGGTTGCATAGAACCGGATTGAATGAGCTGAACGCTGGATTGCCCAACCGTTCGATGGATCATTTCATAAAGCTCATCGCGATGAACGATATTCTTTAAACTGTAAACCGTCCCGCTTTTTGCATCGATCGGATAGAACCCTATTGCAAGCGATCGGATTCCGCGAAAAGCATCATCGTCAAGCTCAATAAGGCCGTAGTCTCCAACTTGAAGATTGGCGCTTGGTGTCACAATTTGCATAAGGTCTCCAACAATTCCACCTTCGGTGATCACTTCGATCTCTGCATCGGCCTGGCCTTTAAAAATGCGGTGAACTTCAATGATGTTGCTTGTGTAGATCGTTCCGTCTGAACCTATCCTTGATTCTTGTCGTAACACCTTTCCTTCAACTATTCGGTCTGCGGAAGCTATCTGCTCCTGTATGACGTTCGGCAGCGTCAAGCACTGAGCGCCCGCGTCAATTGCCACCGAAAGGCAGAGCAGAATGACAAAAAGGTACTTTTGAGCTTTCAACAATCGATTGTTAGAAGATTCTTAAAGTGAACATCCAAGGTAGCCCGTTGGTTACTTGTCGATCAATTTTTTAGACCAACCTGCATTTATAGCCTACGAACAAGATCTAACATGCTACAACTGACAAAATCAGCCGTTAAATACCCTCGAACTGGCCGATATTACACGCTGAATACGGTACAGCAGAAGACAAAAAATGTGTGGATTGTCTTTCATGGCTATGGTCAGCTGGCAGAATACTTCATAAAACACTTCGAAGAATTGGATGCTTCGGAAAATTTTATCGTGGCGCCCGAAGGCCTTTCAAGATTCTATATTGATGGGCTTACGGGACGGGTTGGCGCCAGTTGGATGACCAAGGAAGACCGCGATGAGGAAATCGAAGACCAATCGAATTACCTGAACATGGTCATTCAACAATGCAAGTTAGACCTCGGAAATCCAGCTCACCGAATCATTGTGCTCGGCTTTTCGCAGGGAACGGCCACCGCAATAAGATGGTTGGCAAAAAACGGCATCAGGCCAGCGGAACTGATCCTGTGGGCAGGCAATTTTCCTCACGATGTTGATGCACGTATGAACGCGAGCACTTTCCGCGACCTATCGGTCCATTTTGTTCACGGCAACGAGGACCCGTTCTTAAAGGAGGTGAACATGGATGAGAAATTCATGGAACTTGAAGCCATGGGATTGAAATTGAAGTCTTGGAGTTTTGCAGGAAAACATGTGATGGACAGACCGACCCTTGCCAAGATTGTTGGTAGCTTTGAACCCTGATGGAACAGTGCAACTGGGCCGATCATTAAATTGAATCTCTAAATACTGAACGAATGAGTTTGACAGACCAAATAAACAACGACCTGAAAGAGGCCATGAAAGCCAAGGATACAGTTACGCTGATTGCCCTTCGCGCCATCAAATCGCAGTTGTTGTTGGCGGCCACAGAAAAAGGTGCTGAGGGCGAAGCTTCTGACGATGCAGGAATAAAAATGCTACAGAAGTTGGTGAAGCAACGAAAGGAAAGTGCTGAACTATACCGCGCCCAAGGAAGAAACGACCTGGCCGATCCAGAATTGGCTGAAGCCGCCATCATCGAAAAATATTTGCCGAAGCAATTGTCTGAAGACGAGCTAAAGCCCATCATTCAAGCACTGATAGCCAAAGTTGGGGCAAACGGCCCACAGGACATGGGTAAGGTGATGGGGGCTGCTTCGAAGGAACTTGGCGGTAAGGCTGACGGGAAAACCAGATCGCTGGTTGTGAAACAACTGCTTTCTGAGTTTCCTTTCCCTATCTTATTTTTCCCTTTCGATCACATAATTAACGAGGTCAGAAAGTGACCTTCTAGCTTCGTTATCCGGATGTGCATCCAGCAATCGAAGAGCCTGCTGTTGATACTCGCGCATCTTGCCGGCTGCATATTCAATTCCCCCTTTGGCCCTCACCATTTCCATTATCTTCCCAACTTTTTCAGGGTCGGTGTTGTGGTTCTTGATGGTGTTGATGATGAACCTTTTTTCCGATCGGTCTGAGTTGGTCAGTGCATGAATCAGTGGCAAGGTCATCTTCTTCTCTTTAATATCGATGCCCGTTGGTTTACCTATTCGGTCGTCAGTTCCATAATCGAAAAGGTCATCGCGGATCTGAAAGGCAATGCCCACCTTTTCTCCGAACAATCTCATCTGCTCTATGATCTCCTTGTCGTGAGTAACGCTTGCCGCCCCGGCAGCACAGCAACTGGCAATGAGCGAAGCCGTTTTTTGGCGGATGATCTCGAAATAAATGTCTTCCGTAATATCCAGTTTACGCGCTTTTTCCATCTGCAAAAGCTCGCCTTCGCTCATTTCGCGCACCGAATTGGACGTGATCTCCAACAATTCATAATCCTTATGCTTTACAGATAGCAGAAGGCCTCGGCTTAGAAGATAATCGCCCACGAGCACTGCTACTTTGTTCTTCCAAAGTGCGTTGATACTGAAAAAGCCCCTTCGCTTGGCGGCATCATCCACCACATCGTCATGAACGAGGGTGGCGGTATGGAGT
>CAMCFW010000235.1 GCA_945874195.1 Chryseobacterium gleum | reverse complement strand
TTTCAACGAACGCGAATGGCGTGTTGGAAGTGGCTCATCTGTTCTCGGACGGTTCTGGCGATGTGAGCATTGTGGATTGGGCATGGGATTTCGGAGACGGCACGTTTGATGATGCGCAGAACCCGGATCACACGTTCTCTGACGAGGATTCGTTCACGGTGACGCTTACCGTTGCCAACCAGTTCGGTTGCACCGACACGGACACGGTTGTTGTTACTGTTAGACAGGTGATCGACATACCGAACGTGTTCACCCCGAATGGCGATGGTTATAACGATGTTCTGTTCATCGACAACTTCGGAGTGGTGGATTACGAATTGACCATCTATAACCGATGGGGAATTGTGATGCATTATGATATTTCGGGCGAGATCTTCTGGGATGGAAGGACACCCGCGGGAAAGGAAGCCGCGGCAGGAACGTACTATTACACCTTGATCGTGAAGAACGAATTCAGCGTTGGGAACTTGGACCTATCGGGTTTCATTACCCTGATCAGGTAGAAAGGGTCACAGTCAAACATTTGTAAGACCTCGGGGCTGAAATGGTTCCGAGGTTTTTTTTTGCAATCACTTAATAGCCTAATTGGCTGTATTTCCTAACTTGTTTCAATCATTTGCATTGCATGAAACGACATGTTCTCTTCATCACGGTTTGCCTGCTACATGTGAGCGTGCTTGCGTTTGGTCAGAGTTTTCAGGAACGGGGCGTTACGGCCTTTAACCAAGAGAAGTATAAAGAGGCAGCACGCTGGTTTGATTGGGCCATTGCTGCCGATTCTACGGACCCGGTGTGTTTTTCGAACCGAGCGCAGGCCAAGCGTGCATTGGGCGACAAGGAAGGTGCACGGGCCGATCTTGGGAAGGTGGTTGAGCTGAATCCGAAAGACGGGGACGTGCATTTCTGGCTGGCCCTGGCCGCCTATGAAGCGAACGACCTGCAAACTTCGGTGGCCGAAAACTCGCTGGCCATCTTGCTGAAGGCGCGAATGGAATCTCAGGCCTATATGAATCGGGCCCAGACCTACGTGCAATTGGGTAGGAACCAGGAAGCGCTTAAAGACCTTTCGACCGTGATCGAGCGCAAGGACGGGCTTCTGATGGACGCCCATTTTTCGCGCGGACAGCTTTATCTGCGCATGAACGACAAGAAGACGGCTTTACAGGATCTTAAAAAAGTGGTTGAACTGAATCCTGCGAATGTTCAGCTGACGTGGGACATCGGAACGCTTTCTTACGAACTGGAAGACTACGTGGAAGCGCTGAGCTATTACTCGAAGGCCATTGACCGCCTTGACAGGCCGGATGCACAAACGCTTATGATACGTGGCGAAACTTTCGAAAAACTGAAGAACTACGCGGCCGCAATTGAAGATTACAACCGCGTGATAGGCATGAGCCCCAACATGGCCGAAGCGCACTACGGCCGAGGGCAGGCCAAGGCGCGATTGGGCCAAACAGAAGCCGCCTGCATTGATTGGCAAAAGGCTGCCGAACTGGGGCACCAGGAAGCAAAAGGGGTAATCGTTTACAACTGCAAGTGAATCACCTCATGATGACCACCTGACGAGTGAAGAGTTTGTCGTTCACAAAAAGACGGACAAGGTAACTGCCGACCGGATGGCCTGCCGCTTCGAAAACCTGAGCATACTTGCCAGCGGCCTGTTGGCCATTGACGAGCTCCACGACCTTTCGGCCTGAAAGGTCGAAGACATCCAATTGAACCTTGGCGTCCTTATCCAATGTGTAAGACAGGGTTGTTTGATCGCGGAAGGGGCTTGGCGCCACCATGATGGGATTTTCTTCTTCCATGGGCATGAATTTGAGGTCGGCAGTTGGCTGCTGTCCATCTGCATCCTTCTGCACCACGGTGTGGCAATAATCGCGGCAGGGGCGGTAGTCGTAAGCAGCATATGAATCGTAATCGCCCGATAGCTGCATCTTCTTTCTTAGCTGCGTTAGGTCCAATTCGCCTGTGCGGAAGCACCAAACGCGGTTGGGAGTTTCCCATTGTTGTGCTGTGAGTTCGTATTCTTCGAAATGGAGCTTATCGCCTATGACGTAGCCACGGATGTTCATGTAGCCCACATCTTGGTGCAGTTTATCTTTGATGTAGGAGGTTCCGGTGATCTTGTTGCCATCTTGCACAAAATCGAAAACGATGTCGAATTTCACCTTGATGAAGGTTCCAGTCTCGTCATACTGAATTTCAGTTCCGACCCATTTTCCACTGACATCGTGCTTCGCATCGGCCTCATACAATTCGTCCGATTCGTATTTGCGCAGCTTTTCCTGATTGTCTGCATAATTCTGAGCAAGCACAGGAGCGCCCATAGCAACAAGCAGCGCAACAACCGACAATTTGAGTATGAATCTTGACATGGCGTTGAAATTTGAAGGCAAAAGTTACGAAGAGAATTGAAAGATGGTTCAATTCAGTTTCAAGACGGTGCTTCTTTTTGGTGCGATTTTTAAACTTTCGAGGTTCAATTGTGCACCGGTAATGACGTTGGTGGCGGTGGTGGATGGGCCGATGCGTTCGGCAAATCGAGCCATGTCTGGGGTCATTTCCTTTTCCGAAGAATTCATGAGCACCATTACTGTTTCGCCATCGGTATATCTGAAATAGACATAAAGGCCGTCAACCGGAACGAACTGCGTGGTTTTTCCATGTTTGAGGGCCTTGCTTGTTTTTCGGAATGCGCTCAGCTTCTTGATATAATTGAAGGCCTCATTCTCCATTTCCGTGCGTCCTCTGGCAGTGAACTTGTCTACCGCATCCGCCTTCCAACCTCCAGGAAAGTCGGCCCTCACCTTGGCGTCAGGATCGGTGAAACCTGTCATGAGTATCTCGGTCCCGTAGTAGATCATGGGGATGCCACGCGTGGTGAGCAGCCAACCCATGCCCATTTTCCAACGGTCGAAGTCTTCAGCGACCATCGAAAAATAGCGTCCCAGGTCATGATTGTCCAAGAAAAGCACGTTCCTGTTGGGGTCTTCGTAGAGAAAATCCTGAGCCAGATTGTAATAGAGTTTTGCCAGCCCTTCGGTCCATCCCTGTGGTTTTGTGATGGCCTCGTTGATAGCATAATACATCTGAAAATCGGTGACGGCTGGAAGATCGGTACTGAAGTTTCCGTTCATCTTGTTGTTCTGCGTGAAACGCGCCTGTACCGCAGTTCCGTGCACCCATGTTTCACCGAAGAAGTTGAATTTCGGATAATATTTTTTGATGGTCCTCCCCCATTTGGCCATGAATTCTTGGTCTGAATAGGCGTAAGTGTCAATGCGGTACGCGTCAATTCCTGTAATCTCGATCCACCAAATGGAATTCTGAATGAGGAAATTGGCCAGCAGGGGGTTCTTCTGGTTAAGATCGGGCATGTGATGATCGAACCATCCATCGGTCATGATGCGTTTGTCTGCTTCGGAGGCGTATGGATCCATCAAGGTTGGTTCACGGTAACTGGTCCGTTGGAACTTGTCCCATCTATGGATCCAATCTTTGGCCGGCAGTTTCTTGATGAGATGGTGGTTGGCCCCTACATGGTTGAACACGATGTCGATGATGACCTTGATGCCCGCCCGATGGCATTCATCCACCAATGCTTGGTATTCTTCCAGACTTCCGAAACGGGGGTCGATGCCGTAATGGTCGGTGGCAGCATAGCCGTGATAGCTTTCCCAAGGTTGATCGTTGGTGAGCAGTGGGTTTATCCAAAGCGCAGTGACACCAAGTTCTTTCAGGTATTCCACCTTATTGCGAATCCCTTGAATATCGCCCCCGTGTCGGGTTTTCAGCGAATCGCGCAACACGCGCGTGTCGGTCATACCGAAGTCAACGTCATTCGACTCGTTGCCATTGGCAAATCGATCGGGGAAAATGAGGTAGATGAGATCGGATGAATTCAGCCCCTGATGAACGGTTGTGGACCTTTCTCTTGCCAACAGCGGGTATTTGACCTTTTGAGTGTTGCTTCCATCCGTCAAATTGAAGGCAATGAAATCGCGGTCGTGACCCTTCGGGATCCGCAGGTCGAGAAACACGTAGTTCGGGTCATCGACATAATGGACCTCGCGAATGGAGATAAATTCATCATCGGCAAGTTCAACCTTCCAGTTCTTCGGAACTCCATAGATCATTAATTGAAGATCCTCCTCGGGCATTCCGTTCCACCAATTGGGTGGATAGAATTGAAGCCGAGGCGATTCTTGTGCGGTTGCGGCCAGCACATTGAAAAGAAGAAGTAGGGCGAATAGTTGTTTCATGCTGATAAAATAAAGGCCGTTCCGATTGCTCGGAACGGCCTCAGAAAAAGTTAGTTGCGTTACTTCAACGCAATACGAGCGCTCTTTCGGCCTTCGTTTCCATTGAATACAAGTAAATAAGCCCCACTGGGAAGCGACTGCGTGGAAATGCTGAGCTGTGTCTGCCCATTCACCGGATTTGAACTCACCAATCGACCGTCCAT
>CAMCFW010000234.1 GCA_945874195.1 Chryseobacterium gleum | reverse complement strand
TCAGTTCGGCCTCATTGTCAAAGAACAGACTCCAATGGTCGATGGACAACAGTTCCATGCTCATGCTGGCCAGTTCGGCTACTTCCGATGGCAGGCTTTTGAAAGCAGTTATTTCCAGATCGCTGCTCAAGAACGAATGCACTGCATGTCCACCTTCGTGAACCATGGTGATGAGGTCTCTCATGGATCCCACTGAATTCATATAAATGAACGGGACGCCTGTTACGTAAAGCGGATAATTGAACCCTCCGGGAGCCTTACCTAATCTCGAACCCAGATCCAAATGTCCCATGGTCCGCATGGTCTCCAAACACGCTCCGAAAAAGGGTCTTATTCTTTTGAATGCTTCTATTGACAGTTCGATCAGCTCGTCTTCATCTTTAAAAGGCTTCAGTCCGGTTAATCCGTTGGCATCCACCTCCGTGTCGTAGGCGGTCAGTGCGTCATAGCCTAATGTCTTTTTGCGTTCTTCGTCCATCCGGTTCAAAAGCGGCACACATTCCGATTCGATCGCTTGATGGAAGGTGAAACAGTCCTCGGCCGTATAATCGAATCGTCCTAAGGCATCCAATTTATAGTCGCGATAGTTCTTGTAGTTGGCCTGCTTGGCGATGGTGTGCCTAAGTTTGATCAGTTCGGTGAACAGGCTGTCCAACTCCTTTGCTTTGCTCAATCGCGCTTCGTTCACTTTATTAAAAATGGACTTTCGAAGTTCGCGGTCGGTATCCTTCAGCAAGTTGTTTGCCATTTGAAGGGTCAGCTTTTGGTCATTGTATTCAACCGATAATGAGGCGTTGATGACCCCATACTTCTGGTGCATCTGTTGCAGTAACGTGAAAAGCGGGATGCTTTCTTCTCTGAACATTCGGATCTGCAGCTCAATGGATCGCAGAAAAACGTCATATCCCGCTGCCTTTAGGTCCTTGCGGAATGGCGAATCGATCAATTTCCGATTGAAACGGTCAGCGTAAGGAGCTGCCTTCGGGTCGATCTCGGTCACCATGATCTCGAATGCCTTTGCATAGGCCTCGTTGGTGGTATCAATGTTCATTCTTATGTAACGCCACCCGGTCTCTTCGCTCAGAATGGCCTCCACTTCGCTCAGGTCCCGGATCCACTGTTTCAGTTGGGTTGCACTCGAAAGCTCGCGGTGCAACAACTCTTCAAACAAAGGCTCAAGATCGTCCCAACTTTCAAATCGGAAGTTCTCCGCCAGATAATTTCTCTTTGAATGGGCGGGTACTACGGCTTCATTTTGCATGAGGCGGTTTACTTTTTGATCTTTTTGGTCGAACCTTTCTTGCCTTTAGGTTCAGATTTTGGAATCGGATCGGCCGCCTTCTCTGCTTTGGCCACCGCTTTTTTCTTGGCTGGCTTTTCTTCTTTTTCGGCTGTCTTTTCGGCTTCTTTTTCTTTCAGAAGTCCTTTCGATTCGAGTAGATTGAACCACACGAACAATTTTTTAAGGTCTGAATCGTAAACCCGCTCCTTGTCGTAGGTAGGCAGTACAGAGCTCAGATATTCACTCAACTCCTTGATGGAGGCCTTCTTCGGGTCGATCGTTGCCTTTCCGTTGGTCTTTGCCAGGATGAGTTTGAATACTTCTGGCAATGGAACATCATCACCTTCGGTATAAATGCCGATGTCTTCAAGCTTAAGTATTTTTTGAGTCGCATAAGTGGGCATCCGCTTACCATCTGCCAACGATTCCACAATGAAACCGTTCTTCATGCGGCTTACTGTTTTGTAAAGGCCCGGATATCCGGTGATTGAAAGTATTCCGCTAAGGTCCATTGGCAATATTTTGCCCAAAAGTAAGTATTACGCACACGACCATGTTTGACTCCAAGCGTAATTATCAACAGACTGATAGGGCAACTCATCGCCATTACGTAGCTTCGTTCCTGTGATGAACAGGATCCTTCTTTATTTTTTCATTGTCTGTTGGTCTAACTTAAAGGCGCAGGATCTGGTTTTGACCAACACCATCAAGGGAGAATTCTCGTTGATGAACACCGACCACATCGGTAAATTGTACCTTACCCAAAGGCACGAATTGCTGATGTACTCGAAGGATGGTGCCCTCATGTATCGCTTCAGCGACCTGAGCCGAGGTGAAATTACCCAGCTCGACACCCGCAATCCGCTGAAGTTGCTTGTGTTTTATCCGGGCTACAGCCAGATCGCGTTTCTCGACAACACCCTCAGCCATACGCGAGAGAACGTACAGCTTTCCAAATTGGGTCTCGAACTGGCACAGCTTGCCTGTTCGTCCTACGACAATGGTTTCTGGGTTTACGACCCGGTCAGTTTCAGGCTCATACGGTTTGATCAAGGCCTGAACATGACCAACGAGATATTCAATGTCAATCAACTGGTAGGTGGCGACCTTGACCCCGATCAGATGCTTGAGTTCGACAGTTGGCTTTACATGAACGACCCCAAGCAAGGCATTTTCGTTTTCGATTCATTCGGAACGTATTCAAAGTTGATCCCCATTCTTGGTGCCGACCGAATTCACGTGAGAGAGAATGGCATCTTCCTTCAGATCGGCAACCGACTGCTGAAATATGACCCGCTCAATTTCGAACAGACCGAAATTGAACTTCCTGTCAAGGATTTTAAAGCCGTCAGCATAGAAAAAGACCGACTTTTCATCCTTCAGAAGGATCAAGTGCTCATCTTCTCCTACCAATAGCGAATCCGTTCGAAACTTGTTGAAATGAGGCATCGAATTGATGTGGTTGCGAGTATCGAATTACTATTTTTGGACGCCTATGTCAGATCCTAAACATATAGCAGTTGCCGGCAATATCGGAGCCGGAAAGACCACCTTGACCCGCATGTTGGCCAAGCATTACAAGTGGGAACCGCATTACGAAGCGGCCGATGACAATCCGTATCTGAACGACTTTTACGAAGAGATGCAGCGCTGGTCTTTCAACCTGCAGGTCTACTTTCTCAATTCGCGGTTCCGACAGGTGATGGAAATAAAGAATGGCACGAAGACCGTTATTCAGGACCGAACCATTTTTGAGGACGCATACATCTTTGCGCCCAACCTGCACGCCATGGGTCTCATGACCAGCCGAGATTTTGAAAACTATCAGTCACTGTTCCAGTTGATGAACGAGTTTGTGGGGCCGCCCGATCTGCTAATCTACCTGCGGGCTTCCATCCCAACCTTGGTCAATCAGATCCAGAAACGGGGTCGGGCCTATGAGGAAACGATTCGGTTGGATTACCTGAAGCGCTTGAACGAGCGCTACGAGGCTTGGATCAGCACCTACGATAAAGGTAAACTCTTGATCATTGAGGTGGACGAGAACAATTTCTCAGAAGACAACGAGGATCTCGGAAAGATCATTACCCGCATTGATGCCGAGATAAACGGCCTTTTTTAAGGAATCACCAGTTTCACTGTATTCAGCTGTCCCTCGCGCTCAACGCTAAGTGCGTAGAGGCCTGCGCCCAATCCTGCATGCAACAGTTGAATGCTGCCGGCTGCTGAACCACGCATTACAGAACGGCCGTTCAGGTCATACAATATCCAGTTCAATAGGGCATCGTCATTCACCCTGATCACGTGGTGGTCAGCGTGGGTTTCAATCAGCATATCCGCAACAGAAGAAAGCTGATCCACCGAAGTGGCGCCATACACCAACGAATTGTAGGCGTTGATCCTTCCGTAGCCCAATTCCTTCGACCAGTTGCCGTTCTCCTTCCAAGTTCCGTAGTCGTAGCCGCCTACTTTCTCCGCGCCTTTGCACATTACTTTTCTGGCCATCCACGAAGGCATTTGTGGAAACTCTGAAAGCAACAGGCCCATGGCGCCTGCTGCATTGGGGCAAGCAGCCGAAGTGCCGTTGAACGTGTTGTAGTATTCCGTGGTGCCGAAACCGTTCGAACCCAACATGTCGATGGTGGCCACCTTCACGCCAGGCGCACTCACATCCAAGCCCTCACCCCAGTTTCCGGCCCAATTCTCCCCATCACACGAACTTGGGTTTTTGTGTTCATCACACATGCTTGTGGCACCCACGGCAATGGTCTTGCCGTAGCGCGCTGGCCACAGTGGAATAGAATCGGTCACCCCATCATTTCCGCTAGAGAACAGCATGGGCACGCCCAGTCCGCCACGGGCATTGTCAACCACTTCATCGATCACAGCATTCACTAACGTGTCTGATCCTGGATAGAGCGCGAGCAGCATGTCAGGCACCGCCCACGAATTGGACGAGACATCAATGTCGTTCTGTGTTTGCCAGGTCATCGCATTCAGAAAGAAGGCTGTTTCCGACCAAGGTTGAACCTCGCCCAAGATCACCTCATAGTTGAACACACGGATCGGCACCACCTTGCAATCTTGACACACTCCGGCCACACCAAGTGTGTTGTTCGTGTTGGCTGCGGCAATGCCAGCGCACGATGTGCCATGACCATCGCTGTCGTAGTTCGGAGTAGGGTAGCCGTTGGTGCCATCT
>CAMCFW010000233.1 GCA_945874195.1 Chryseobacterium gleum | reverse complement strand
CCAAGAATACAACATCCCTTACCACGTTTACCCCAACTTTATGGTGGTGTTGTGGCAACATGCCAAACATCTGTGGTTCTTGGGCAATCGCCCCGCCTTTATCAAGGTCAGGTCATAGTTGCCAAGGCGTTCAGAACGCCACTTTTCGGTTTTTCGACCCTTATTCCGACTCAAAATAGCCATTTTGGGCTATTTACGTCTGAAGAACACCCTGTAAGTTTCCGGAAGAGATTCTCGTGTTGCGCGTGCTGCGTTTTGTCATTGTGCTCAGCCTTTTTTTGTCGCCCTTCTATCGATGGTTTATGGCAATGGTTGAACCTCATTATGCGCCTTTAGATAGCTGCTCTGATGGTATAATTTTAAGAAGTGTTAAGCTTCGGTAAGCTCTTTAAACTTCCCCGTTCAGCCCTTTGGCCGATTCCTTAGGGTCATTTAGAACTCGCGACATACCCAAATATTTTATATCCCTTGATTTAAATCAATTCACCGTTCTGCGGTGGCTTCATTCGGCTATCTTTGGTGGTTCACAGTAAAACCACCTCTATCATGCGAAGTGTTGCCCTTATCATATCGTTGTTCTTTGCCCTGCCCGTGTTGGCCACCGACCCCGACCCGAACGCACCCTATTTGGTGAGTTACACGTTGGTGAAGAACCACACTAAGAAGACGATAAATGCGCTTTGGAAAAAGAACAGCGTGCCGAAACTTGCGCTACCCGTGAGGAACGAAGTGGATGTGTATGAGATCATCTACCGAGTGAAATGGATAGATGGCACCTGGCGCAACGCATCGGGCATCTATTATGTGCCTAAAGTGGACAAGCCGGTGCCTTACATGATGTTCGGCCACGGAACGCAGATACATAAGGGCAGGGACATTTCGGATGGCGATTCGCAGCAGTTCATTTGCCTTGCGCACGCCACAGACGGTTATGCCACCATGTATCCCGACTATTATGGCATGGGAAAGGGCGAAGGGAAGCATCTATATCAGCACGCATGGTCGGAGGCGCACGCCTTCATCTACATGCTGATGGCCATAGACGAACTGAACAAGAAATTGGAGGTGGCGCCTAGCGGTCAGTTGTTCCTGACCGGTTATTCGCAAGGGGGGCATGCCTCGTTTGCGGCCCACAAATATTTGGAGGAGTTGAACGACCCTAGGTTTCAAGTTACCGCATCATCGCCCATGTCGGGTGCCTACGATATGACGGGCGAGCAGGTGAACTACATGTTTCAGGAATATCCGCGGCCGTTCTATCTGCCCTATCTGCTGCTTTCTTATCAGGAGGCCTATAAGATTTTGGACACTCCGAACCCGTACACTGCATTCCGCGCCCCGTTCGACACGCTGTTTCCTGCCTTTTTTGAGCACAACGACAACAAGACCATGGAGGAGTTGGACCGCCTGTTGCCGAAGATCCCGAGCGAGGTGGTGGATGCTGACCTGATCGCTGAGTTTAAGGCGAATGACAACTTCCCTTTCAAACTACGGCTTAAGGAGAACAACCTGACCGATTGGACACCAAGGGCACCGGTGCAACTGTGCTACTGCAAGGGCGACAAAGAGGTGAACTACATGAATTCGGAGGTGGCCTACGAGCGTATCAAGGCTTCGGGCTTCGACCAGATAAGGCTGAACAACCTGAGCGACCACCTCGACCACAACACTTGCGCGGCCTTTGCAGTGCTTGCCACCAAATACTATTTCGATCGCTTCAAGAAACGAGGTAAGAACCCGAAGATGAAGGAGTTGCCCCCGTTCAAGAAATGGGTGATGAATATTGTGAAGAAGAAGGTGGAGAAGGATTTTAAAGAGAAGGGTGCCGATCATTCCTATCTTTAATGATGAGATGAGAGTACGGAGTAGTGAGTATTGAGACATCCATACTCACTACTCCGCGCTCAGTTCTCACAACTCAGTTCTTCACCAATCCCGCAATGATGTCTTCTACCGTTACGCCCTCGGCCTCGGCCTTGTAATTGCGCACGATGCGATGACGCAGGATAGGTTCGGCCACTGCCCGCACATCTTCAATATCGGGTGAGTATTTGCCATGGATGGCCGCGTGGCACTTGGCCCCGATGACCAGAAACTGCGATGCCCTTGGGCCGGCTCCCCAGTTCACATATTCGTTCACCTTTGGGGTGGCCAGCTCAGTGTTGGGGCGGGTGCTAGCGGCCAGTTTCACTGCATATTCGTAGACGTTATCGGCAACGGGTATCTTGCGGATGAGCTGCTGGAAATAGATGATCTCTTCGGCACTTAATACCGCATTAAGCTTCACTTTCTTTTCGGTGGTGGTCAGTTTCACCACGTTCAATTCTTCCTGATACGAAGGATAATCCAGCCATACGTTGAACATGAAACGGTCTAACTGCGCTTCGGGCAACGGATAGGTTCCTTCCTGTTCGATCGGGTTCTGTGTGGCAAGCACAAAGAACGGATGGGGCAATTCGTGTCGGGTTCCGCCTGTGGTCACCGCTTCTTCCTGCATGGCTTCTAGTAGGGCGGCCTGCGTTTTGGGCGGTGTACGGTTTATCTCATCGGCCAGAATGATGTTGGCAAACAAGGGTCCTTTCACAAATTTGAACTGACGGTTTTCGTCCAGGATCTCTGTTCCTATGATGTCGGATGGCATGAGGTCGGGGGTGAACTGAACACGGTTGTATTTGATGCCAAGGGCGTCAGAAATGCTGTTGACCAAAAGGGTCTTGGCCAGCCCGGGAACGCCCACCAACAGGCAATGCCCGTGGCTGAAGATGGAGATGAGCACATGCTTGATCACTTCTTCTTGCCCCACAATGGCCTTGCCTATTTCAGCACTCAGTTTCTTGTAAGCTTCTTGCAAGGCGGCCATGGCCTCTACATCGCTCTTATAGTGTGTCATCTATGTTCTGTGTTTCTAATCCCGTTGCGGTATATGAATCTGCTCAATCGCGTGCCCATCGGTGCGCAAACGGACAGTCCTTATATGCATCGTCAATTTTGATGAAGGTCTTTCCGGCCTTATCGTTTATCCATTCTTCAATGGCCTTGGTCTTCTTTTCGGCCAATGCGGCCAATTGAATCCGCTGGTAGTCGTCTTTCATGTTGGCCACGTGTGGTTCGCTCTGCGATTTGAGGTAAAAGAGGTTGTAGGATTCCTTTCCATCGGGCGATTGGGCCTTGACGGCCTTCGATATTTCACCGGGCTTCATGTTCTCGATGGTCAGGAATAATCGTTGGTCGATAGAACCGAGCTGTTCCATGTCGAACACCAAGGCGCCTGTCATGGGGTTGAAAACCTGTCCACCGTTCATTTTACTTTCCTCGTCATCCGAAAATTTTTCGGCAGCCTCGGCAAATGTGATCTTCTTGGCCATGATCTCGTTGTGAAGGCTATCGAGGAAATTCTGCGCCAGTTCTAGGTCTTCCAATGAGGTCTTCGGGCGGATGAGGATGTGACGGACGTTGATCTGTTCTCCTCTTCGTTCCAACATTTCAATGAAGTGAAATCCATAGCTGGTCTCGAACACTTCCGAAACCGAATCTTCTTTGAGCCTGAAGGCCACCGCGTCAAATTCGGGCACCATGCTTCCACGGGCAAAGAAACCGAGGTCGCCACCTGTCTTAGAAGAGCCCGGATCTTCTGAATAGAGGATGGCCAAGGCGCGGAAACTCTCACCGGCCATTATCCGCTGGCGCAATTCTTCTGCTTTGGCCCTGGCCGTTTCTTTCTGTTCCTTGGTGATGGCAGGTCTTCGCATGATGCGGCCGATCTCAATTTCGGTGTTGATGTACGGAAGGCTATCTTTGGGAATACGGTTGAAGTAGGCACGGGTTTCGGCCGGTGTAACTTTGATGTCGCCAGTTATCTCCTGCTGCATTCGCTGCGTCAGCAACTGTTCCTTGATCAGTTCGCGAAACTCATCCTTTATTTCCAAGATGGATTTCTCGTAATACTCCTCCAACTTCTGTTCTGATCCTAGCTGCGCGACAAAATACTCCAGTCTTCTGGTCAATTCATCCTCCACTTCGCCATCGCTCACCTCCATGCTGTCCACCTTGGACCGATGCAGCAGTAGGTTTCCGTAAAGCAATTCTTCGAAAAGAATGCAGCGGCTATCATCGTTCGGTTCGTAGCCCGACCCGAGCATTTGAAGGTATTGTGTCTCTAATTCTGATTGAAGCGTGATGCTGCCGCCCACCACGGCAATCACCCGGTCAATGGACTGTCCTTCTTGGGCAAAGCCGCAGAAGAAGACTGCCATGAGCAGGATGGTGAGAAAGGATCGTTTCATGTTAATGGTTAAGTATCTCGAATTGATCTTTGGCAACCGCCTCGTCAAAGATGCCTCGTTCCAGTTTCTGGATCAGTTCCAATTTACGCTGATTCAAAAGTATGTTTCTGATGTTGTCTTTTTCAAACTCAAGCGGTGAAACGCTGCTTTTGTATTTGATCTCTTTGATGTCGACCAGATAGTGACCGGTTGAATCTTCGA
>CAMCFW010000232.1 GCA_945874195.1 Chryseobacterium gleum | reverse complement strand
AACCGATCTGGGAGGGAATCAGGCCACCACGAACATTGAGCTCTTTGAATCCGCGCCAATAACTACCGTAAGCTTGAGCAGTCCGCAGCTTTCGAACGGGACAAACATTTCGTGCAATGGGGGTGCGGATGGCGCTATCAATTTAGACGTGACAGGAGGTTCGGGCTGCATTGGTTACGACTTCACCTGGATCGGACCGAACGGATTCTCGGCTAATACGAAAGACGTATCCGGACTTGAGGAGGGAACTTATGTGGTGACCGTGACCGATGCCAATGGCTGCACCCATACAGATAGCATCACGCTGACCGATCCAGAACCGATGATCATTCAATCGTTTCCAACAACTTACAACGGCTACAATATTTCCTGTTTCGGTCAATCGGACGGTTTGATCAACATCAGTGTTTCTGGAGGGCTTTCACCTTATACATTCGATTGGAGCAATGGGCAGACCACGGAAGACATTGATTCGCTCTCGGCTGCAACGTATTCAGTTCTGGTTACTGACGCAAACGGCTGCGAAGGTGATCATTCGGTCATTTTGACCCAACCAACTGATCTGAGTTTGTCAGTTGTGCAAAGCTTGCCGGTCAGTTGCAACGGCTCAAACAATGGTCAGGTAACGGTTCTAGCAAGTGGGAGTGTTCCAAGCTATAGCTATCTCTGGTCGAACGGGGATGTAGATCCCATTTTGAATAACGCGGCCATCGGAACTTATCAGGTTGTTGCTTCAGACCTGAACGGATGTCAGGATTCGCTCACGGTCACACTCACAGGCCCTTCGGCACTGACCGCAACCATACTGAACGTTACCAATGTCACCTGTTTTGGCGGCAGCAATGGAAGCGCGACCATCAATGCCGCAGGCGGAACGGCACCTTACAGCTATCTTTGGACAGCCACTGGTCAATTCGGTCAGACCATCAATGCGCTTGCAGCAGGAACACATCAATTTACCGTGACCGATGCCAATGGATGTCAATTTTCAGGTTCTGTGGCTATCACCCAACCAACTCAGATCATCCTCGTGACATCGAACGATACAACGGTTTGTCCTGGCTCGGCAGTGCCCATGTCGGTTAGCGTAAGTGGAGGCGGTGGAACCTATCTTATCACTTGGCAGAACGGACAAGGATTCGGAACAGAATATCAGGCTTACATAACGCAGACAACCAATGTTCCGGTCATAGCGCAGGATCAATTTGGTTGCCTTGGTGCTCCAAATTCTGTCATCGTAACCACACTGAATGCAGTTGTTCCAAGTTTTCAGTACGACATCATAGACCCGTGCGTCATGCCAGTCTCTGTCGATTTTTCCAACGGCAGCACAAACGCCATCTCATACACTTGGGATTTTGGCAACGGACTCACATCTGCACAACCCGATCCGAATACGCAGTTCAACGAACCGGGAACATACACGGTCGGACTTACGGCCACATCGGATGAAGGTTGCTCAAATACAGTCTCAATTCAGTTGACCGTTGACGACCTTCCAAATGCACAGTTTGCGGTTCCAAACCCGAACGGATGCTATCCTATCATGGTGGGGCTTTTTAATCAGAGCACATCGGCCAATTCATATTTTTGGGATTTTGGTGATGGGCAGACAAGCACGCAGATAAGTGTCTATCATTTCTTCGAGAGCGCAGGGGCATACACCGTAACGCTTATAGCCACCAATGAGAATGGTTGTTCAGATACACTGGTGGTCGATTCTGCGGTCTTCGCCTATCCGCGCCCTACGGCCCAGTTCATCGCAAACGCGGTGGTGTTTCCAGAACCGGGCAAGATCTTTGAATTTGATAATCTTTCAGTAGGAGGAACAGAATATTTCTGGAGTTTCGGAACAGGCGACATATCTGAGCTATTTGAACCGATATATGAATATCCTGAACACGGATCTTATAATGTGGTGCTTCGCGTCTTTAACCAATACGGATGTCTGGATACAGCCATGGTAAGTGTTTTCGTTGAACTGACCTCTGGCCTTTTCGTGCCCAACGCGGTTGCCATTGGTGAATCGGGCGATGCAGGCGTTTTCCTACCAAAGGGAGCGGGGATAGGCCAATATGAGGCTTGGATCTACGACAACTGGGGAAACATGCTTTGGGAATCCACCACTCTTTCCAATGGAAGCCCTAGCGAAAGTTGGGATGGACGATACAAGGGCCAAAAGGTGCCGCAAGGTGCTTACACGTGGAAGATAAACGCCATATTCAAGGATGGAGTGGTTTGGGACGGAATGGAACAGTCGAACGGGAAACGTAAGAATACAGGTTCCGTCATGATTCTCTATTAAATAGACGAACGACCAGAACTTAGGCATGAACGCCATGCTCGGTTTAATTTTTACACCCTGCTAGTAGGACATATTCACCGATCTGTCGAAGCAGTTTTCGGAGCAATAACCTTTTAGATTTCTTGGCGTAGAACGCACTTCCGAGTGGAAAGTCTTATTTAAGATTCCGAATCGAAAGGTGCATGAACGATCAACTTAACAGCCGAAAACTCTCCTTCATCGGAATCTGCAAGCACCTCGGTTTTGCACTTTCCTCGATTCTCTTTTTCACATTCAGCCCGACCTCATACGCACAGCTTACCGTCATCGAAGCAGGCTCAAACGCGGCCGGTGTCGCACTTATTGAGAATGTGTTCTTAGGGTCATGTGTTTCGGTTTCCAATGTGACCTATAGCAGTAGCTATAATCAGGCGGTTGGTGAATTCAATAACGGTGGAACGACCAACATAGGATTGAACGATGGTATCATTATGACCACTGGAAGATCCAACCTCGCCATTGGTCCGAACAATACCAAATGCGCAGAGCGACAGAATGGTGGACCGACTGATGCTGACCTCGTGGTGCTTGCAGGAGCCACCATTCGTGACAGGACTGTTTTGGAATTTGATTTCATTCCACAGAATGATACTCTGACCTTCCGTTACGCTTTTGCATCAGAGGAATACCACGAGTGGGTGAATGGGGGTTATAACGATGTCTTTGGGTTCTTTATTTCAGGGCCGGGAATTGCCGGGCCTTTTATCAATGGGGCCGTCAACATTGCTCTTATCCCTGCAACGGCCACACCAGTCACCATTGATAATGTCAACAATGGATTTGCTGGTCCAACAAGTTGTGGATCCGCGCCTGTCGCCTCAAGCGGTCCTTGTACAAACTGCGCTTATTTCGTTGACAATTTCAACGGTACAACGATTCAGTATGATGCATTTACTAGGGTTCTCACTGCAACCGCGGTTGTCACCCCGTGTTTGACGTATCACATCAAGCTGGCAGTAGGCGATGCAGGTGATCAGCGGTATGACTCTGGGGTTTTCCTTGAAGGTGGTAGTTTCTCCGCTGGTGGCGGGGTTACGGTAGAAATTGAGACTACGACCATTCCTCCAGGAATCTATGAGGGTTGCAACGATGCGTGGTTCATTTTCAGAAGGGTGGCTGGTGCCGATAACAGCCTTCCGATCACCGCCAATTTCACCATTGGAGGCACTGCCACAGCAGGTGTCGATTACACGGCCTTGCCCGGTTCCATCACTATTCCTGCTGGTGAAGATTCAATCCTTGTTGACATCAACGTTGCCTTGGACTTCGTCACCGAAGGAAATGAAACGATCATCGTAACACTTGAAGAGCCACCATGTGCTTGCGAAGCTCCGGGTTCGGCCACCGTAAGTATTCTCGACAACGATATTCCTATTGCGCTTACCACCACAGGAACAACCACCATCTGCTTGGGACAATCGGCCAATTTGACCGCCAATACCACAGGCAGTCAGCCGCCTTACACGGCAAGTTGGAACAATGGTGCTCCCGCTGGCAATAATGTGACGGTTTCTCCAACAAACACGACCACCTACACCTTCACGGTCACCGATAACTGTGGAACCCAGACTATCACCGATACGGAGACCATCACCGTTATCCGCCCCGACTTTACTGTGGACGATGCGCAGCAGTGCTTTGATGGCAACAGTTTCAACTTCACCAACACTGGCGCAACCGGTGGTTCGGTCACCCACCTTTGGAACTTCGGAGACGGGAACACATCCACTTCCGAAAACACCTCACACAGCTACGCATCTGCGGGCAATTACACGGTTACGCACTACATCATTTTCACGGCTTCGGGCTGCACGGCCAGCGCCACAGGTGGAATGGTCGTTTTTCCCGAACCACTCATCACAGCAACCGTCACCCAGAATGTGATCTGCGCAGGTGGAACCAATGGAGCCATCTCAACTTCCGTAACTGGCGGAACGGCAGGATTCGGTTACTCTTGGAGTCCCGGTGGGCAGACAACGCCTTCCATTTCAGGACAGGGAATAGGAACTTACACCGTGACCGTTACGGACGCCAACGGCTGTACCGATTCTGATTCAGAGACCATCATTCAGGTCGACCCGGTCGCACCTACTGCGGTCTGTCAGAACGTTACTGTTCAGCTTGATGGTGCTGGTAATGCCACTGTTTCGGCC
>CAMCFW010000231.1 GCA_945874195.1 Chryseobacterium gleum | reverse complement strand
AGCACCTTGTAGTAGTCTATGTATGCCATTGGGGTGTAATGAGTTTGGTCGTTTCCGTTGGTTCGTTCTTATACCTCCACAATTGAATACAGCTCGGGGATCTTTGCTTTCCAACCATAGCGTTGTTCCATCTTCTCTTTCAATTCGGTGGCGGCTCCTTTTTCTCCGTGTATGATGTAGATCTCTGCCGGTTCATTTGTCATTTCACTCATCCAGTTCAGCAATTCGTTCTGATCTGCATGGGCCGACAGCACCTCTAGATCCACTATTTCGGCTTCCACTGGATAGAATTTGCCATAGATCTTCAGTTCCTCTGCCCCTTCAAGTAGTTTTCTTCCTCTTGTGCCTTCGGCCTGAAAACCGGCAAGAAGCACGGTGGTCTCCTTTTTTCCGATGTAATGCTGAAGGTAAGTGAGCACCCGTCCACCGCTTATCATGCCGCTTCCAGCCACCACTATTTTTGCCCTTTCCTCGTTGATGATCTCCCACGTTTCGCGATAGCTGGTCACTATTCGGAAGGCGTGGCACATGGCCGTGCACTCGTCAATATTCAGTTTATGCCATTCGCGGTTATCCTTGAACACTTGCAGCACATTGGCGCCCATGGGGCTGTCCATAATGAGCGGCAGGTCCGGAATGGCGCCCTTGGTCTTCAACTTCCAAAGCACATACATGAGGGTCTGAGTGCGTTCCACCGCAAAACTCGGAATGATGAGCGTTCCGCCACGACTGTAGGTGGCTTTAATGATCTCGGTCAGCTTCTCTTCAAGATCAACATCCGGATGGATCCGGTCGCCATAGGTGCTTTCCATGAGCAGCACATCGGCCCTATCGGGTCGCTTCGGTGGTCGCATCAGCAGGTCTTCGGTGCGGCCAATGTCTCCAGAGAACACAAGTCGTTTTCCGCGTACATCCAATTCTATGAAAGTGGCCCCAATGATGTGTCCATTGTATTGGAAACGCACTTTAACATCCTCGAAAAGCTGCATCCATTCTCCTTCGGGCATCGAGTTGAAGTGGGCAATGGCCTGTTCGGCATCCTTCAGATCGTAGAGCGCTTCGGCTGGATGATGCTTCGAATAACCTTCCAAATTAGCCTTTTTCGCCTCTTCCTCTTGAATTTTGGCGCTATCAAGCAGAATGATCTCTGCAATTTCCCAGGTAGGGCGCGTTCCGTGTATCGGGCCTTTGAAACCCATTTTCATCAGGCGCGGGAGATAGCCGGTATGGTCCATGTGGCCATGCGTGAGTAGCACCATGTCGATCTTCTCCACATCGGTCGGAAGATGGTCCCAGTTCAAAAGCCGCAGTTCTTTGAGGCCCTGAAACAGTCCACAGTCCACGAGGATCTGATGATCGCCCGTATCGATCAGGTATTTTGAGCCCGTAACGGTGCCGGCAGCCCCCAAAAAGTGTATCCGTATGTTATTGTCCATGATGGTTGTTGGTGGTGAGGTCGCACAGTTCGCGCGCTTCCTGAAGGATTCGTTTCTTCCTGTTTTTGCTGATGCCTGCCATGTCCAGCAACTGAGGACGTTGACAAAGTTCGTGGCCTAGCACCACATCCTGCGCCAGCAGCATTTTCTTTTCAGCCAATGAAATAGTGGTCAAACTCGTTATGGGATGAAGTCCTGCTCTGTCGATGCGTTCGTTCAGACTACCTGCCTTTGGCGTATCCCAACCGATGAGCGTAAGCCCAACGCACGAACCATACTTGACCGCATCGGTGGTGAATCTCGTGTTGGTCACCACCCAACCTTCAAATCGTTTGCCCTGATGTGCGGAGTCTTGCTGCCATGCCTGTTCCACATCTACAAAACGTGAGCGGATGTAGAGTGGAATCTTCACGTCCGAATATTTTCCCTTGTCGCTATGGAACTTGCATTCTATCATGCAACGAACCCCATTCCGTTCTGCAATCACATCCACTTCGTGCGTCACACAGACTCCTTGCACAAACTCTCCAGTGCGGGTCTCATATCCTTCTTCTTTAAGTAGGGCTGCCACATATTTTTCGAATGCGAAACCCGCGGGTCCCAATTCCATGATGGCATTCTTCAGCTTATATCGGGCAGCAGTTGAACTGGAACCTTTGCGAAGTAGCGCAAACGCATTCCTATAGATCTCTTTTGTGGTCATTCCTTCATGAAGAAGCGACAGTATGGAATTCACCACTTCGTCAACGGCCTTCGGTTCTGCTCTCGATCTTTCCAACGAACGCCTCAGTCGCGCCACATCAAATGGAACACGTTCGCCCGAGGCTTTGGTGATGAGAATGGTATTGTCTTCGGTCATCTGTTTAAGTATCTACCAGTGAATGGCAATGTGCGCAGGGCCGCGAACACTACCGCCAATATAATCCTTGATGGAAAGTGACGATCAGACTTTCGTCAGATTTTTAGCTGACAGGCTCGTGGCCCGAACCTCAGCCCGCTTTGTCCTTTCCTTCGGGAAGCACCAACAGCGGAACAGTGGTATGGTAGGCCATTTCGTGCGTGTGGTTCATTCCGAAGATGGTTCCGATGAAGGTATGCTCGCGATAAACCATGGCCACCATATCGTTGTCCGACTTCTTGTCCATGTAATATTTTACCCCGGTAAGGAGGTCTTTGGCCACAATGCGTTTATAGGTGCAATCAACCTCTGGTTCAAAAATGTGCATCTCGCGTCTTTTCTCCAACACTGCTTCGTAGGTGGGCTGACCGGTTCCCAGCTCAACATGGGCCAATCGCACATCAGCTTCAAATTTCATGGCAATGTTCTTCACAATATCGAGGGCATCATCATCCGCTATCTCATGCAGGTCTGAACACAGTAGAATATTCCGAAGCGGAATGTAATCGGCCTTTTCCGGAACCACTAACATGGGGATTCCTCTCACTTCTTTCATCAGATTCACCGTATTGCTGCCCAACAACAATTCGCGAAGCCCCGAAGAGCCACGTGTGCCGATAACCACCAGGTCGATCTCCGACCTGTCCAAGGTGCTGAGGATCTCCTCAATGAACTCGCCTTGCACCACCTGCGGAATGACATCATCAGCAGAAAGCCCAAACTGCTTGCAGATCTTCAGCTTTGAATCTTTCATGGCCGAAATGGCAGTGGCCACTTTCACACCTTCCAACACCTCGCTTCGATCGTAGGCATGGAAAACATGCAGCTTGGCGTTCATCTTTTTTGCAAACTGAGCCGCATACTCTAGAGCATTTCTGGAATTGTGAGAGAAGTCGAATGGAACTAGGATATTCTTCATGCTGCAAATTTGTGCTGAAAGTTAGGCAACTGAACTAACTTTTGTCAGGTCATCGCAAATCTCTAATACCATACCTTCGAATCCAAGAAATGCAAGAGAAAAAATACATCCGTTTCCAATGGTTCGCGGTGTCGATTGGCGTGGTCGTGCTGATGATCAAGTTCTATGCATTCCGAATCACAGGATCCAACGCCATTCTTTCTGATGCGCTGGAAAGCATCATCAACGTTGTGGCAGGTTCTTTCGCTTTATACAGCCTCATTCTGGCCGCCAAACCGAAGGACCGCGACCATCCGTACGGACACGGTAAGATCGAGTTCATTTCGTCTGGAATTGAGGGCACGCTGATACTTATCGCGGGTATCGGCATCATGTTCAAATCAATCCACGACCTGACCAATGTTCGCGAGCTGGTGCAATTGGACATTGGAATTTACCTGTCAGCCGGAGCCGGACTTATCAATTACGTACTTGGCCGTTTCACCGAATCGTATGGCAAGAAGAACCATTCGCCCACCATGGTGGCAAGCGGCAAACACCTGATGAGCGATGGCTACACCACGATAGGGCTGATTCTCGGACTCGGAATAGTGATCCTCACTAACCTGTATTGGGTTGATAGCGTCATTGCCATCGGATTCGGGGCTTACATCGGACTGGTCGGGATCCGTGAGGTGCGAAAGTCGGTTGCCGGTATCATGGACGAGGCCGATTTCGAATTGCTTGAAGAACTTATTTCGAAGATCGACTCAGAGCGGAACGGCAATTGGATCGACCTTCACAACTTCCGCACACAGAAATTCGGGAAGGGTATTCACATCGATTGCCACCTGACGTTGCCTTATTACTTCACCGTGGAAGAGGCCCACAGCGAGATTGACCGGGTTGAGAAGATCGTTTCAAGCAATTATGCCGAAGGAGTGGAAATGTTCATCCATGCCGACCCGTGCATTCCCACTTCGTGCCGCATCTGTTCCAAAACGGATTGCCCCGTTCGCCTTACTTCGTTCGAAGAGCGGATCACGTGGGAACTGGATGCGGTGCTTCAGAACAGCAAACACCGATGACGAATCCTGAGAATCAGCAAATAAAGTGAATGGTTAATGCAGCTGCCGGATTCGGAAATAATGTGGTCAACATAGGCTTTACGCTCAAGCTTTAAAGATAGGCTGGTTGGTAAGCGAGAGCTGATAACTTAGCTTTCCTTCCATTTTCCTGCGTTTTGGGGGTTCACATAAGGTCGCTATCATTGCCTA
>CAMCFW010000230.1 GCA_945874195.1 Chryseobacterium gleum | reverse complement strand
GCAAGTGCTTTCGCGTGGCGGAGTTGATCTGGCCATTTCTGGCGGTCCCGATGCCATTAGAGCTGTTTATTGCCAAAAGCGCGATGACGGTAAATTGGCCATGTTCATTGGCGATGGCCTGGTGCAGCTTGTCAAATTCACCAAAGATGGTCCTGAGATTGAAAGCATAAGCCCCTACGGAGCAAGCAACAAACCGGGTACAAAGCATTATATGACCCAGATGAAGAAGTTTGTAGCGCAAGAACTCAAAGAAATGAGCCTCGACAAGGCTGAGGTATATAGTAAGGCCGAAAGCATTTATCACCCATCGAAAGCCGAATGATCGCAATCGAGCTGAACACGGTCATTCATTGCCCGGCCGATGACTGTTGGAAGGTCTTCGGTGGCCGTTACGCAGATATTCACACGTGGAAATCGGGCATGAAGAGTTCTATTGGTGAAGGCGAACCGTTCGGAGATTCCCCAATTGGATCGCGGAAGCTTGAGGCTTCTGGACTTACATTCTCGGAAAAGCTCATTCATTTCAGCAATACCGAAAGGGCGTTCACTTATGAGGTGGTCGGATTGCCTTTCGTGATTGAACGAGTCGTGAACAAATGGCATTTCTCCGAATTTGATGGAAAGGCCACGCTTCATATGAATCTGAGCATCAAGGTGCTCAATGGGTTCGGATGGTTATTGAACGGTGTTTTGAAAAAGAACATGAGCAAAGAGATGGGCAAACTTCATCAGGAGTTCAAGTTCTTTATGGAGAACGGAAAGCCGCATCCCAGAAAGGCGAAAGAGTCTTTATCCCGAACTTAATGGACCCGCGAATTCGATGGCTAAGGGGGTGCCGATTGATCTGGATCTGAAGCGAAAAGCCTTACATTTCGAAGCCAAAGAAGCACTCGCTGCATGATGACAATTGAGCATCCCAAACTGGTCGACCTTCTCTGAATGGCCTATTCGGCAGAACGGGCTGCTTCTCGTGGAGCGATCTGACAAATTCTGTAAGAAGTAAGCACGGTCTCAACGGGTGAACACCCACGTGCTGCCATCCGACAAGGCTTGAGTGTAGCAATAACCTCCATCGTTAAATGATTTCAAGTCTTCAGGTCGGTTGATACCGTTACGAAGAATGTAGCCAGCCATCATACCGCGGGCCTGCTTGGCCCAAAGGAATATGACCTTCAATTGACCGTTCTTCAGGTCTTTGAACACTGGCGTGATGATGCGGCCCTTCAAATTCTTGGTTTTGGCTGCTTTAAAATATTCCTCACTTGCCAGATTGATAAGCGTGTCATTTCCAGATGCTTCGAGGTCTGCATTGAGACGAGTGGCAATGGAGTCGCCCCAGAAAGCGTAAAGGTCTTTTTTTCCACCAACGGCAAGTTTCGTGCTCATCTCCAAACGGTAAGGTTTAATGAGGTCGAGCGGACGAAGCAGACCATGCAACCCACTTAAGATGCGCAGATGATCCTGGCCGAAAAGCAATTCACTTTCGGTAAGCGTCTCGTTCTTCATGCCTTGATAAACATCGCCTTTGAAAGCCAAAATGGCCTGGCGGGTCTGTCCCTGACTGAAATCTCCTGTCCATTGAGCGTATCGTTCGGCATTGAGGTCTATCAGGTTCTTACTCAGGTCCATGAGTTCGCCCAACTTATGGTCCGATGTTTTTTGAAGCTTGTTGATGAGTTGTCCAGACCGGTCAAGGTTTTGAGGTATGCTGAACTGCGAAGTCTGTACCTTCGAGCTAAAATCGAGTTTCTTGGCTGGAGAAATTACTGTTATCATGGCAATTGGTGACAAGTTAAGTGATGTTCAGACTGTGCATGAACCTTAACATTCTGACCCGAAAGGCAAATTAGAACCGAGGTTGTAATTGGAAATAGGTTTTCATTCACAATTCGGATCCAAATATGAGCAATTATCAGTTGTTCTACCCTTGCTGAAAATGCCATTCATCGTATATTAGAAAGCACATCATACCTTCGCGGCCGATCATGAGTCCATCTGAAGTCGACTACTACGCGTTTACTGTTCTGCTGCTCAGGTGGTTTGCCATGCTGGTTGCCGGCTACGTCATCATGGTGTTGTTATTACGCGTTTCCAACTACTATCGGATCAGGCGCTGCCCGAACTGTAAGGGCGACCTGAAGCGCGCTCAACGATCTGGCTCCGATAGGTTTGTGACGGTTCTTACGCTTGGCATCATTCCGTTAAAACGATATCGCTGCTACACGTGTTATTGGGAAGGCCGTGCACTCGAAATTAAGAATGCCAAAGTACGTTCGAAAGATGAAGAACGGGACTGACCTTCTACCGCATGAAATTCACGGGTAAGAATGTGCATATAAGCGCTAAGGCCCAGTTGGGACTGAATGTGCGCATTGGAGACAACACGGTCATTTATGATCATGTAGTGATCGGCAATGATTCGGTCATTGCGAACGATTGCGTGATCGGAGAACCTACCTCCATCTATTACTCAGACCAGAATTACATCAACCCGAAGACCGTGATCGGCTCAGGCGCATTGATCCGCAGCCATTCCATTATTTATGCCGGATGTACCATCGGAAACGGATTCAGTTCTGGGCATCGCATCGTTATTCGCGAAAACACAACGATCGGTCAAAATTGTAAAGTGGGCACGGGATCAGATCTTCAAGGTTTCCTTTCAATCGGAGATCATTGCCAGTTGCACAGCAATGTCCATCTATGTCAATTCAGCCATTTGGCCGACTTCGTTTTCATCTATCCCAATGTGGTGCTGGGCAACGATAGGCATCCGCCAAGCGAAAAGGTCGTGGGACCGAAAATCGGCAGTTACACTCAGATAGGCATTCAATCTTCGATTATTGGCGACATCAACATTGGTGAACACTGTGTAATCGGAGCGAATGCCCTGGTGCTGAACGATTTTCAGGATCATTCGCTCATTTTGGGAACGCCAGCCAAAAGAAGATCGGACGTTCGAGAACTTGTGGACGAAAACGGGAAGCCACTGTATCCGTGGAGCGAACGCTTTGGTAGGGGCATGCCTTGGAAGGCGACCGAATAGCTACAAAGACGTTCATTGATCGTTAACATCTTTTGTTGGTCCAATTTGTCTGTTTTCAATTGGCACAATAAATTTGGCTGTGCAAAAAGAGAGTCTCATCAAGGAAATAATGGAAGAGGTCGAAAGCCTCAACCAGTTCATCGAAGAATTCTGTCCAGAGATCATCTCCACCAGTTCCTATCCTTCAATTAAGGAACAAGGTGATGAAATGAATCAATTGATCGAGCACAGGATCCGATTGCTGACCGAAGCATCGAAGCCCACCAAGACCTCGAAGAAAGCCTGAACCATGTTTGATAAAATGAAACAGCTCCAACAGATGAAGGAGCAGATGGATGCTGCCAAAGAACGGCTCAATCACATTTCGGTGAAAGGCGAATGTCAGGGCGTGACGGTCATTTCAAACGGGAACAAGCAGATCACGGAAGTGATCATTTCAAGCGGAATCTATTCTTCTACCCAAAAAGAGGAGATTGCCGAACTTATAGTGACGGCAACCAATCGAGCATTGGAAAATGCAGAACGTGTGTTTGAATCGGAAATGCGCGGAATGGCCGGTGGATTGATGGGTGGACTCGGCCTTTTCTGAGACCTTATCCGCCTACCTGGCAGACGCCTATCCCAATTACATGAGCAACACGATGATCGCACTAATTATCGCATAGATGCCGAATCCGAAAATGTGAAGTGATCTTGCCGAAATGGTTTTCATGGTGTGTGGTTTTGAGGATCAGAAATCCACAACCATGCCAAGACCTATTCCAACGCGCGTTCTATACTTTTCCAAAGCAGGTCGGCACTTTGGTCCCATGTGAAATAGCTTGTGCGAATGTTCCCTTTCTGTATGAGTTCTGAACGAAGGTCAGCTTCAGACCAAAGCCGGAACATCGCCTCGGCAATTTCGTCAACATTGAACGGATTTACCAGAAGCGCTGCATTTCCGGCCACCTCGGGCATGCTTGTAACGTTGGAAGTGATCACCGGAACCTGCGCTTGAAACGCTTCGATGATCGGAATACCGAAACCTTCGAATGTGGAAACATAGACGCTTGCCAATGCCGCTCCAAGCAGTCCCTGAAGATCGGATTCAGAAACTCTTCCCGTAAAAATGACCTCTGAGTTGAATTTCATTTCGTCTAACGCAGCTTGCATTTCTGTGGTCCACCATTTCCTGTTTCCAACAAGGATAAAGTTCATATCCATTGTGCAACGGTCACGGAATCGGTCGTAGGCAGCCAACATTCGCTCCACATTTTTGCGCTGATGAATGGCGCCAACATAGATGAAATAGGGCTTTCCGTTCGCCCATTTCGCTCTTGTCGCGTTCCTTTCATCCGCATTCAAAGGTTTGAACCGATCTGAAACGCCATTGTGCACAACGTCAATTTTCGATACATCAATGTCATACTGCTTCGCTATATCGCTCTTAGAGAATTCCGAAACGGTGGCTATTCGATGGGCCTTATGGGCATACTTC
>CAMCFW010000229.1 GCA_945874195.1 Chryseobacterium gleum | reverse complement strand
GTTGGAAGTCTGCCTTGCGGATCAGGCCGATCTTATAGCCACCTTTACCACGACCGGAGGGGCTTGGACCTACACAGGTCCGACCGGAGCATCTGCCACGTTCAGCCCGAATGATCAAAACGCTACGCCTTCGGTAACTGTCACCGAGGAAGGTTCTTATCAATTTGTGTTCACTGATGAACAGTGCCAGATCCAAAAAACATGGAACGTGTTCTTTGCACCGGCCCCGACCGTGGAAATATTGCTAGATACGAACAGAATCTGTTTTGAGGACGAGATCTTGCTTTACTACAATACCAACACCGATTTCCATGACGTTCTTACCTGGGATCAGTATTCAGGCAATACATCGGACACGTTGCTGATCGCAGGAACTGACCCGACTCCTTTTAGTACGGTTGACAGCATGTATCACGTCACAGCAAGCATCAGCAACTTCTGCGGCACGGATCAGGACGAGATTGTTTATGAGGTGATCGACTGTACGCTCGATGTTCCGAACGTGTTCAATCCCGAATCATCCATCCCAGAGAACCAATACTTTAACATCGTTGCCTTAGATCTTCACGCAGGAAACAACATGAAGATCTTTGACAGATGGGGACGTAAATGCTATGATGTGGATGACTATCACCTCAATCCTTGGAATGGAGATGGTGCGGAAGATGGCGTTTATTATTTCGTGCTCGTAAGACCGGGATATGATGCGGAGACCGGCTACGTTCATTTGGTTCATGGTTCGGGTCAGTAAGCCCAAACGCGTAAGGTTGTCATGAAGGTAATAGATCACCTTAAGGGTGCTAAACGCACTCTTTTTTCCATTGAGATATTACCTCCACTCAAAGGTAAAAGCATCGATTCTCTATTCAGCGGAATTGAACCATTGTTGGAGTTCAAGCCCTCGTTTGTTGATGTTACCTATCACCGCGAAGAATACGTTTATAAGAAGCGGCCAGGCGGTTTCTTAGAACGGGTGAGCATTAAAAAACGCCCAGGAACGGTAGGTATCTGTGCCGCCATCATGAATAAGTATGGCATAGATGCGGTTCCTCACATCATCTGTGGTGGATTCAGCAAAGAAGAGACGGAAAACGCGCTGATCGATCTCAATTTCCTTGGAATTGATAATGTGCTTGCCCTGCAAGGCGATTCCATAAAGACCGAACCGAATTTTGTTCCCGAACCTGATGGACATGCCTATGCCAGCCAATTGGTGGGTCAGATCGTGAATTTGAACAACGGTATATACCTCGACGAGGATCTGACCAATGTGAAGGAAACCAACTTCTGCATCGGTGTGGCCGGTTATCCCGAAAAGCACATTAAGGCCCCTAACCGCAAGACCGACCTGCGTTTTCTGAAGAGAAAAGTGGATGCCGGGGCTGAATACATCGTAACGCAGATGTTCTTCGACAACAAGGCCTATTTCAGATTTGTGGATGAATGTCGTGCAGCAGGAATAATGGTACCCATCATTCCAGGATTGAAACCTTTGACCACCAAAGGTCAGGCAAGCGTGCTGCCCAGTCTGTTTCACATAGATGTGCCTGCCGACCTATATGATGCTGTGGAGAAATGTAAGGACAACGAAGCTGCAGCTCAGGTCGGAACCGAATGGTGCATTGAGCAAAGCAGGGAATTGGTGAAAGCCGGAGCCCCTTGTCTTCATTATTACACGATGGGTACTTCGGGCGCAACCAAGGATGTGGCCGAGAAGGTTTTCTAATCAGCGTCTGTTCATCATTCGGGTCACGTACTTGCCGATGATATCGAATTCCAAATTCACTTTTTGTCCGACCCGCAGGTTTTTGAAGGTGGTATGATCGAAAGTGTATGGGATAACGGCAATAGAGAATCCCGTATCTGAGGTGTTGAATGCTGTAAGGCTCACCCCATTCACGGTAATAGAGCCTTTATCGACAGTGAAGTTTTCTCCCTTTTCGTGTTTGAATGTGAACACGTGACTTCCGTTCATTTCCTTGACCGAAAGCAGTTCGCCCATCTGATCGACATGCCCCTGAACGATGTGGCCGTCAAACCGTCCATCAGCCTTCATGCATCTTTCCAAGTTCACCTCATCGCCAACCTCTAGTTCGCCCAAATTGCTTCGATTCAGTGTTTCGTCAATTGCCGTGACGGTATATGAATCCTTATCTAATTGAACCACAGTGAGGCAAACGCCATTGTGAGCAAGGCTTTGATCCACTTTCAATTGATCTGCAATGGAACACGTGAAGGTGAAATGCATGTTGGAACCTTCCACTTCGAGCTTGGTCAGCCTGCCAATGGTTTCGATAATGCCTGTGAACATCTAGTTCGGACCTGGATCTGAGTTTCTTAGCAATTGCAGAAATCCATGCAGGTTTCGAGGCACAATTCCTTGAAGACGGATCTCATTCACTGTACAGATATAGTAGTAAACACCATCGCTACAATTCAATTTGGTCGATTGATTCGTTCCGTCCCAAAGAATATCCGGATCTGTAGTTTCAAACACCTTCAGCCCCCATCTGTTAAAGATCTTCATATCGATGCTTTCTATAAATGCATAAGGAAATGGTCTGAAGTAGTCGTTGTACGTATCTCCACCTGGGGTGAACACATTCGGAAGTTCATAATTGGAGCAATTATCCACGCAGATGGTATCGGAAAGTGTCACATTCTGGAACGAATCGATGGCTGCAATGGCATAACATCCGGCCATGGTCAGATCCAAGGGTCCATGATCGAAGGCGTTCCAAGGGTGCTCGTGGGTTGCGATCAGGGTAAGATTGCCCCCATAGAATTGTGTGTAGAAGACCTGATACTCCACAATATCGTCAGGGCAATCGGGCGGCTGGGTCCAACTCACGCGGTTGATCAGCTCCACACAATCTGATTCTATGGCCAGATCCTGTTCGCATGGCGGGATGGAATCGACCGGAGTGGTGCAGGTTTCCTGCGACCAATTTACTATTGGATGAACCACGCCATCGATGGAATAATGTCCGATGCTCTTAAGCAAATAACAGTATTCCTGTCCGTTGGCCAAGCCAGTGTCCAGATATGTATGCTCAATGGTTTCACCAATGTAAGCGAAGCTGAGGTTGGGCAACTGGCGGAAAATCTCAAAGGTGTCGTTGATCCATGGCACCGTTTCATCCCAAAGAAGTTGAATCTGATTGTCGGTACCGATGGCCATTAAGAATACGGAAGACGCAGCATCGGAATGACCGACCACGAACGAGTTGCCAGATTCGTTGTTGAAAAGCTCGATCTTATAATTGAACTCCAGCTCTTTGGTGTTCATCAAGGTATCTACAAAGATGGTATCGTTAAGATCAAAGTAGGTTTCGACCAACTCAAACGTGGTCGGGTCGGTCACGTCAGAGCGTTGGATCCTGTATTCGTAAGGTCCTGGAATCTGGATCATGTCCAGTTCGGTAGGTTTGCTCCAGGCTACATACATCGAACCTAATGTGACGTCTGTGTTTCGTACGCTTACATTGGTAATAATGGGTAGGTCGCGTTTCAGTTCGGCACAGAATTCTTCTGAAGCATAACTCACCGCCCCATCTGGGAAACAGGCCACCACCATGTAGCAATATTCAATGCCCATGGTCAATCCGGCACCTCCGTTATTGTCCAAATAAGATGTTCCGGCTAGGCCGGTCGTAGTCCCTATCTGCAGATATCCGGTGTAGCCTGGAACCCCAACCTCGCATGTGTCGGGCTCAAATCCATAAAGTTCAACTCTTCGATAGATCTTGTAGCCGGTCACCTCTCCGCAAGGGCTCTGATCCCAATTCAATTGAATGGCATTTCCTTGCGGATCGGCCGATGGATTCTGTGGTGCTGGCCCAACCACTGTTATGAAGGTGGTGTGATAATCTACCAGCTCAATGTCATTGCCTGGTGGGTCGTCCTCCACCCTGAAAGACATGGTGTACGGTTGTATCTGAACGTGATCGCAGTGCGCTATCCAACTGAAGATGCTGATGGCGGTGTCTTGTGCCGATACTGGTTGATTGAAGCTTGCCGGATTTACAGCTTGTTCCAGTGGACCTCCGGTTCCAGTCAATGTGACCGGGTCGCCATCAGGATCCCAAGCCCGCACCGGAAATTCCAAGGTATCGCCAACTTCAATACAGATCTCGTTAATGGCCCTGACGATAGGTGGTCGGTTGTTGCAAGGAAGCACCGTTACTTGCATATCGCGAATGGTATAACCAACCGGAACATAATTTCCAGGACCCACAAGTCTCCATTCTACGATACGGATCGCGAAGTTGTATTCTCCCTGTTGTTGGGGCGAATCCCAGGTCAAAGTTCCTGTTATCGCATTTATGGAAACCCCCGATGGGAAATTGTATCCGGCTATTGGTATGCCCCCTTCGCCCGAACACACGATCAATTCATAACTCAAACTGTCGCCATCTGGGTCGTAGGCGCCAGGATTGTGTTCATAGATTCGCTCCACGCAGGCGTTGTCGACAGGCGGATTGAGCAGAACCGGAGTGCTGCTGGCACCGGCAAAAGACGAAATGATGATCTGCGTT
>CAMCFW010000228.1 GCA_945874195.1 Chryseobacterium gleum | reverse complement strand
AAATGATCGACATTTCCGACAAGACGACCCTATTGGCCGTTCAAGGACCGAAGGCTGTGGCTGCGCTGCAATCGCTTACCGACATCAACCTATCTGAAATGACCTATTATACCTTTAAGAAGGGCAAGTTTGCGGGGATCGATAACGTTCTGATCAGCGCCACCGGTTACACAGGTGCTGGTGGTTTTGAGATCTATTTCGAGAACGAACAGGCCTACAAGATGTGGGATGCGGTGTTCAACGCAGGAGCGCCCTACGGCATCAGACCTATCGGACTGGCCGCGCGAGACACGCTTCGTTTGGAAATGGGATTCTGCCTTTACGGAAACGACATCAACGACACCACTTCGCCCATCGAGGCCGGGTTGGGCTGGGTGACCAAATTCACCGCTCCGTTCACCAATTCCGCAGCCTTGCTGAAGCAGAAGGAGGAAGGCGTTGCGAGGAAATTGGTCGGCTTTGAACTGATAGACCGAGGCATTCCGCGCCATGATTATCCGATCATTGATGCCAACGGAAATGAGATCGGTATCGTAACATCAGGCACGCAGTCGCCAAGTTTGAAAAAACCCATTGGCCTCGGGTATGTCAAGACCGAATTTTCCAAGGTCGGATCGGAGATTTACGTTCTTATCCGCGACAAGCAGATCAAGGCGCAGGTGGTGAAACTTCCGTTCTACAAAGCCTGAGTTTTGCTGCTTTTCAAGGTTCAGGATACGTTTCGGGTTGATGGAAAGGGACTGTTGCTCTCCAGCAATTCTAAACTGGTTTTGAACGGAGTGGATTTTAGAAGTGAATTGAAACTAGTGTTGCCAAATGGTTCGGTCATCCGAACATCGGTGGTCGGGATAAATTGGCAGAATGGCGATCTGATTGTTTCTGACCCTGATAAAATGAAAGTTCCTAACGGGACGGAAGTTTGGCTAATTGAACCTTGAACTTGAAACACTGAACTTTTGAACTCTGTAGAAGTCTGTTGGTCGCCTCCATTGTTCAAGCAATTCGCTAAGAAAGGAAGTATTGTCGTGGTTGTTGACGTATTCAGGGCAACATCGGCCATGGTCACGGCCTTTCAGCATGGCGCGGCAAGCATCATTCCGGTTTCCACCATCAAAGAAGCTCGCGCTTACAAGGAAAAGGGCTTTTTGGCCGGAGGCGAACGCAATGGGGAGATCGTGAAGGGTTTCGAGTCCGGAAACAGTCCGTTCTCCTACATGAACGAGAACATCCGTGGTCGCGAAATTGCCCTGACCACCACCAACGGAACGCGCGCCATCAATATTGCCAGCAAAAGAGTCGATACGGTGCTCATCGGCTCTTTCCTCAATCTTCAGGCCTTAGCCGACCATCTCAAATCGCAGGAAAAGGACGTGGTCATCTTCTGTGCGGGTTGGAAGGACCGTTTCAATATGGAGGACAGCCTGTTTGCAGGTGCGCTCACCATGCTGTTGCTCACAAGCGGCAAGTTCAAATCTGATTGCGACAGTGCCAACGCCAGTAGCTTGGTCTACCGCACGGCCCGAAGAGACCTAATGCGTTTTCTCGCCAACTGTTCGCATCGCAAGCGATTGGCCCACCTTCATTTGGAAAAGGACGTGGAATACTGCCTTCAAACCGACATCACGGATGTTATTCCAGTTTTGAGGGATGGTAAATTGGTCAGGCTCTAAGCAAGAAACGTGCTAGGTCGATTTAACAGAACCTAGAGCCCAAAACGCTGAATTAGGCGACCTTCGAGGCGATGAAATTGTAGAAATCCTCGAATGTGGTAATTGACTGGAAGTCTTCCGAAGTAGTTTTGAAACCGAAATTCTCATCGATAAGCACCACAAGATCCACGTAGTCCAAGCTATCGAGGTAGAGCGTCTTGTGCATGTTTGACGAAGGCACTAGATCGGCCGCGTCTACTTCGAATTCCGTAATAAGGAACTCATTTACCGTATCGATGATCTGCTGCTTATCCATTTTCAGGGCGCGAACTTACGAATTATCAGGGTTGAATTGGTGCCTCCGAAACCGAAGGAATTGGACAAAACGGTTCTCAATTGGCGGTCAACCGCCTTGGTCGGAATGTTGAGCTTGGCGGAATGCTCGTCCGGTTCGCTGAAATTGATGTTGGGGGCTACAAAACCATGTTCCATCATCAGCAATGAATAGACCAGTTCGCTTGCTCCGGCCATCCAACATTCATGTCCGGTCATCGATTTGGTTGAACTTACCAACGGGCCGTTATCGCCAAAAACGTTATGAATGGCCTGTGCCTCAAAACCATCGCCAACGGGCGTGGATGTGGCGTGGGCGTTGATGTAATCGACCTCCGATGGGTCGACCTTGCCCATTTCCAACGCCATTCTAAGGGCACGTTCCTGTCCGTCTACGTTCGGATTTGAGATATGCTCTCCATTGGAACTGAAGCCGTAACCGACCACTTCGGCCAAGATGTTGGCACCACGTGCCTGCGCACTTTCGAGACTTTCGAGAATGACCGTGGCAGCTCCACCGCTGGGAACAAGCCCATCTCGGTTCTTATCGAATGGTTTGGAGGCTTTGGTAGGTTCGTTTTCCTGAATAGAGAATGTGCCGATGCCATCAAAACTTCCGAATGCGTAGGGGTTCACCTCCTGCGCACCGCCACAGATAACCTGTTTCTGCAAGCCCATTTTGATGAGCAGAAAGCCCATTCCGATGGAATGCGAACCGCTGGCACAGGCTGCACTGACCGTGAAATTCACGCCTTTGAGACGAAAAATAGTGCTCAGGTTCATGGTCACGGTGCAGTTCATTGACTGAAAGATGTTTCCCGAACCGATGAGCGTGGTATCTTTCTTCTCGCGAAGCAGATCAACTCCTTCAATTACCGCACCTGCCGTGCTGTCGTTTCCGAAGAGAATTCCAACCTCATTGGCATCGATGAATTCCTGTGTCATGCCCGCTTGTTCCAAGGCCTGCTTGGTTGATGCAAAAGCGTAAAGCGCCTCTTCGGGCATGTTCTTGCGCTCCTTTCTGCCCAATTCTGCTTTCAGATCAGGCATGGGGACATTGCCAATCAAAGCCGAACGGAAACCCATTTCTTTGCGGATCGGGTCGAAGATGACACCGGATCTACCTTCACGAAGTGAGGCTGTTACTTCTTGAGGATTGGTGCCTAAACACGAATGAATTCCAAGACCGGTGATGACGACTCTGTTCATGTTAGCAGTGAAGTCCTCCATTTATATTGATCACGTTTCCTGTAATGTAGGCGGCATCTTCAGAAACCAGAAATGAAACGGCAGCAGCCACCTCTTCCGGCTTTCCGAAACGCTGCATCGGAATCATCCGCGACATTTCCTTCTGATCAAAATCGGCTGTCATATCGGTTTCAATGAAGCCGGGCGCAACCGCATTCACGGTCACATTCCGCTTAGCGATCTCTTTTGCCAATGCTTTGGTGGCTCCGATCACGCCTGCTTTTGCTGCGGAGTAGTTGACCTGGCCGGCATTCCCCATCATACCAGAAACAGAGACCACGTTCACGATCCTTCCCCAACGCTTGCGGATCATCCTATCTACCAATTTTCGCGTGACGTTATAAAATCCTCCAAGCGAAACGCCTAACACGCCATCCCAATCTTCCTCAGACATGACCATGAAAAGTCCGTCCTTGGTGATGCCTGCATTGTTGACGATGACTGAAATATGCTCTTCTGGATTTGATTCCATCCAAGCGGAAAGCGCAGCATCGGCCCCTACCCTATCAGCCACGTTGAAACCGATGGCTTCACCTGTTCCACCAACTTCTGAAATGAGTTTAACGGTCTCATCTGCCGCACCGGCATTCGATGAATAATTGACTAGAATGTGATAACCGTGGTCTTTGGCCAAACGCACCGAAATGGCGCGACCCAAACCTCGCGAACCGCCCGTTACCAATGCTATTTTTCTATCTGACATGATCAGAAGATCTCAATTTGTGGGTCATTCTCATGCAGGAATTCTGACAACGTAGCCAATTGTTTCGAACGCGGCTGATCGTCCTCAAACGTGGCCAATTGTGCACGAACAGAGTCATAGAACCGCTGCCCTGCCACCGACATCTTGGATTTGCAACCGAGACTGTCCACACCCTGCGCAATGGCTACACATTCGATGGCCATCACTTGGAAGGTGTTGTCAATCACTTTTTTGGTGAGCAATGCAGCATTTGTGCCCATGCTCACAATATCCTGATTGTCGTTGTTGTTAGGAATCGAGTGAACATACATCGGGTAGGAAAGCGTCTGGTTCTCGGCCGTGGTTGAGGTGGCGGTGAACTGCATTCCCTGCACACCGAAATTGTAGCCGAGTTTGCCCAAGTTCATGAATGGTGGAAAGATGTCGTTCAGTTTTTCGTTGACCAGATAATTCAACTGCCGCTCGCACAACATGCTGAGTTTGGTGATGGCGATCTTCATCTTGTCCATTTCCAAGGCCACATAGTCGCCATGGAAATTTCCGCCATGATACACATGCTTATTCTCAAGATCCACCACGGGATTATCGTTGGTGGAATTGACCTCATCGATCAACACTTCTTC
>CAMCFW010000227.1 GCA_945874195.1 Chryseobacterium gleum | reverse complement strand
AGTTTAACATCAACGCATATTTAAGCGAAAATGGCCAGATATATAGGACCAAAATCAAAGATTGCACGTAAGTTCGGAGAAGCCATCTACGGACCAGATAAGTTCTTGGAAAAGAAGAACTATCCTCCCGGTGCTCACGGAAATAACAGAAGAAGAAAGAAACTTTCTGATTATGGTGTGCAGTTGATGGAAAAGCAAAAAGCGAAGTACACCTACGGTATGCTTGAGCGTCAGTTCGAGAATCTTTTCAAAAAAGCATCGAGCAAGTCAGGTATCACCGGTGAATTGCTTCTGCAACTTTGCGAAGCTCGATTGGACAACATCGTTTATCGATTGGGAATCGCTGCAACAAGAGATGCAGCACGTCAATTGGTAAGTCACCGACACATTGTAGTGAATGGTGAGGTTTGCAATATCCCATCAAGATCAATTCTTCCAGGGGAGAAGATCGGTGTCCGCGAAAAGTCGAAAGCACTCGAAATTGTAAACGATTCTTTGTCGTCACGATCAGTAAACAGCCCGTGGTTGAGTTGGAATCCATCTACAATGGAAGGTGAATTCATGCACTACCCAACGCGTGACGAAATACCAGAGAACATCAATGAGCAGCTCATTGTTGAATTGTATTCTAAGTAATAAATGCTAAAAGGCAAGAAATAATCATGGCAATACTCGATTTTCAAAGACCTGACAAGGTCATCATGCTCGGCTCAGATGAACGAGTTGGTGAGTTCGAATTCAGACCACTTGAACCAGGTTACGGTATCACGATCGGAAACTCACTCCGTAGAATTCTTCTCAATTCGTTGGAAGGTTTTGCTATCACTTCAGTAAGACTGGATGGGGTGGATCACGAATTTTCTACTCTTAGCGGGGTTGTCGAAGACGTGACTGAGATCGTATTGAACCTGAAGCAGGTCCGTTTCAAAAGACAGATCGATACTCAGGACAGCGAGCGTGTTACTGTTAGCATTTCTGGACAGGACCGTTTCACTGCTGGAGATATTGGAAAGTGCTTGACAGGATTTCAAGTTTTGAATCCAGAACTTGTGATCTGCCACATGGAAAAGTCGGTGAAGTTCTCTCTTGAACTGACCATTGATAAAGGTCGCGGTTACGTGCCTGCTGAAGAGAACAAGCCTACAAGCGCACCGGTCGGAACGATAGCTATCGATGCCATCTTCACACCGATCAAGAACGTGAAATATTCAATCGATAATTTCCGAGTTGAGCAAAAGACCGACTACGAGAAATTGATGATGGAGATCACAACTGACGGTTCGATTCATCCAAAAGATGCGTTGAAAGAAGCTGCAAAGATCCTAATCCACCATTTTATGCTGTTCTCTGACGAGAAGATCAAAATGGAAGATGAAGTTAAGAAGCCGACAGAAGAATTTGATGAGAACGCGCTGTATATGCGTCAATTGTTGAAGACGAAATTGGTTGATATGGACCTTTCTGTGCGTGCATTGAACTGTCTTAAGGCTGCCGATGTTGAGACCCTGGGCGACCTCGTGTCGTACAACAAGAACGACCTTTTGAAGTTCAGAAACTTTGGAAAAAAGTCGCTGACCGAACTTGATGATCTGGTTCACGCCAAGAATCTCACTTTTGGAATGAACATCTCCAAATACCGATTAGACGAAGATTAATAAAGACCCAAGTAGAAAGCTGCAAGCCACAAGGAACATAAACCTGTAGCTTGAAACTTGAAGCTGTAAGCTAGAAAAATGAGACACAGAAAAGGTTTTAACCATTTAGGTAGAAAAAAAGGACACAGAAGAGCAATGTTGGCCAACATGGCAAGCTCTCTTATCCTTCACAAGCGAATTACGACCACATTGGCAAAAGCCAAAGCATTAAGGTCGTATGTAGAGCCGTTGATCACAAAGTCGAAGGAAGACGAAACACATTCAAGACGAGTGGTGTTCAGCTACCTGAATGACAAGGTTGCAACTGCTGAACTGTTCAAAGAAGTTTCGCCAAAGATTGCGAACAGACCGGGAGGATATACTCGTATCATCAAGTTGGAGCATCGATTGGGAGATAGCGCTGATATGGCCTTGATCGAATTGGTAGATTTCAACGAATTGTTGACCAAAGAAGCCAAGCCTAAGAAGGCACGTAGAAGCAGAAGAGCTGGAAGCGGAAGTGGAGCAGCATCCGTTGCTGCAGCCGCTCCAAAGGCTGAGCCGATCGTTGCTGAGGAAGCCGCTCCAGACGTGGAAGCAGCCGCAGAAGACATCAGCACCCAAGAAGGAGAAGAGAAGAAGGACGCATAATCTGCTTCCCTTGACACACGCGAAACCCCGCTTCCGGAAGGAGTCGGGGTTTTCTTTTACCATGCATAGCAAAGCGCGGGTACTGGTTCTTTATTATTTACTTTGATGCGAACCTGCTTCGAGAGATAACATTTGAATCAGCTGATAGGGCATCCAACTTGGTCGGATGGCCTTTCTTGTTGGAGATTTAGCACCGATCAAACACCAAAGGCAATGGACCGGAACAAGATCTTAGTCGTCAGGAAGCCTTCGCATCCGTTCAAATCATGTGGAAAAAACCAGAATCCGAATAAGGGAGATAGGCCAGACGCGACATACCTTTGCCCAAATCCGATTCGCCCATGAAATATCTGAATAGACCTGATGCCATCCTGCTTCTGGAGGACGGAACCATTTTCAGAGGAAAGGCCGCAGGGAAGGTTGGTACCACCACAGGCGAGATCTGCTTCAACACCGGGATGACCGGCTATCAGGAGATATTCACCGACCCGTCCTATTTCGGACAGATAATGGTCACTGCCCACGTTCACATTGGGAATTACGGGGTTTCGGATGACGAGGTGGAATCGGATTCGATGAAGATAAGCGGGCTCGTTTGCCGCTATTTCTCGACCAATTACAGCCGTCCGAGTGCCAACGGAAACATTCACGACTATTTCGTTAAGAATGAAGTAGTAGGCATTTCCGATGTGGATACGCGGGCCATTGTTCAGCATATTCGCGATAACGGGGCAATGAATGCCATCATTTCTTCCGATGAGTTGAATGTCGATGTGTTGAAGAGGAAATTGGCCGATGTGCCTTCCATGGAAGGATTGGAGCTTTCATCGAAAGTGAGTACCAAAAAACCTTTTTACTTCGGGGATGAGCACGCTGCCCACAAGGTTGCGGTGCTCGACATTGGTGTTAAGAAGAACATCCTCCGTTGCCTTGCTGCCCGGGGATGCTACCTTAAGGTGTTCCCTATGGACACTGCGTTCGAGGAAATGATGAGTTGGAACCCTGCAGGCTTCATGATAACCAATGGCCCCGGTGATCCGGCTGCCATGCCAAAGGTCAGTGAAACGGTTACGCGAATAATTGATTCGGGTATTTCCGTCTTCGGCATCTGCCTCGGACATCAGATCATGGCCATAAGCCAAGGAATCCCGACCTTCAAGATGCACAACGGCCATCGTGGCATCAATCACCCCATCAAGAACCTTATCACAGGAAAGTGCGAGGTCACTTCGCAGAACCACGGTTTTGTGGTGAATCGCGAAGCCTGCGAAAAACATCCCGAAGTTGAGATAACCCACGTGCATCTCAACGACAACACCATTGCCGGAATCCGGCTCAAAGGTCGCCCAGTGTTCAGCGTACAGTATCACCCCGAATCATCGCCTGGACCAAACGACAGTCGTTATCTTTTTGACGAATTCGTGGGGAGCCTGAAAATGGTCCCGGCCTAATATCCTACCACCAGATACCAATCACCCACTACCACAATGACCCATATCGCCAAAGTTGTTGCCCGTCAGATCCTTGATTCGCGTGGAAATCCTACCATCGAAGTAGATGTCATTACCCAGAACGGTGTGCTCGGAAGAGCGGCTGTTCCTTCAGGCGCCTCTACAGGAGAACATGAAGCAGCCGAACTTAGAGATGGCGACAAAGGCCGATACCTTGGCAAAGGTGTGTTGAAAGCAGTTGCGAATGTGAACGGACCCATTGCTGATGCCATTCTGGGCGAATACGTGTTCGACCAACACTTGATCGACAAGGCCATGATCGCTTTGGACGGCACTTTGAACAAAAACAACCTGGGTGCGAACGCCATCCTCGGAGTTTCGATGGCCGTGGCCAAGGCAGCGGCCGAAGAGGCCGGACAACCCTTGTTTCGCTACGTGGGTGGGGTCAATTCAAACCTGCTACCCATTCCCATGATGAACATCATCAACGGGGGTTCTCATGCCGATAATAGCATCGATTTTCAGGAATTCATGATCATGCCCGCTGGCGCGGAATCGTTCGGGGAATCGCTTAGAATGGGTGTAGAGGTGTTCCATCATTTGAAGGCGGTTTTGAAGAAAGGCGGCTATTCGACCAACGTGGGCGATGAGGGAGGTTTTGCTCCAAACCTGAAATCGAACGATGAGGCGGTTGAAGTGATCCTGAAAGCCATTGAGAACGCAGGCTACCGACCCGGTGAGGATATTTTCCTCGCGATGGATGCCGCTACTTCCGAGTTCTACTTGAAGAATGAAGGCGTTTATCACTTGCACAAATCATCGGG
>CAMCFW010000226.1 GCA_945874195.1 Chryseobacterium gleum | reverse complement strand
ATTTTTTCACGATCATTTTCTGAACCATTGGCACTTCCTGCATCGGAATTTCTACACCTAGATCGCCTCGTGCCACCATCACCGCATCAGTTTCACGAATGATGTTGTTCAGGTCCTTCACCGCTTCGGGCTTCTCAATTTTGGCCACCACCTTTGCTGAGCTATTGTGTTTTTTGATGAGTTCCTTGAGCTCGATCACATCTTCGGCCCTTCTCACAAACGAAAGGCCTATCCATTCCACATCATGTTTCAAGGCGAATTCCAGGTCGGCAATGTCCTTGGTGGTCAAACAGGGCATCGATATCCGTGTGTTCGGCAGGTTTACACCTTTTCTCGATTCCATCAGTCCGCCATGTTCAACCGAAGCGGTCACGTTCTTCTTGCGGTCGGTGCCCGTCACTTGCAGCACCAGTTTTCCATCGTTTATCAGAATGGTGTCGCCCTTGGCCACATCCTTCGGAAAGTTGGGATAGCTCAAGTAAACCATTTGCTCATCGCCAATGCATTTCTCGGTGGTTATGGTCAGTGTATGTCCGTTTTTGATCATCACCCCCCCATCTTTCACTTCTCCTAACCGGATCTTCGGTCCTTGTAGGTCGGCCAAAAGGCCAATGTGGGCATTGAACTCATCGTTCAACTCGCGGATTATCTTGATCACATTCGCCACATCGTCATAACTGCCGTGCGAGAAATTGAGACGGGCAATGGTCATTCCGCTTTCAAACATGGCCTTCAGCATTTCTTTCGAAGAAGAGGCGGGGCCAATGGTGGCTATGATCTTTGTCTTGTTGAAATTCATCAGTGCATTAGATTTAAATACGATTTTAATGAACCGGTATCGGCCCGTTGTGCCGCGTTTATCAGGCCAACGAGGTTCAATTGATCTTCCATATCGCTCAGATCCTCCTCGTCAAACTGCCCGTAGGCCTGAAAAAAATAGTCCACCTTGGGCAATTCTGGAATAAGCAGTTCGGGCTGTTCGGTGGGGAAAAGATCACCGGATCTGGTTACCAGTTCCTTCACCAACGGTTGATTGGATATTATAAAGTACTCCTTGTGCAACACATCGTCAGAATAGGCGAACTGTGCGTAGGTGGGCAGATGAGGATGATCATCCTCTTCCAAGAAATCGTTGATGCGGGTGAACGACCAATGGAAATGTTCATTCAGTGAGAAACACAATCTGTAATCCTTTTGGTGACAATAGATATGGAACAGTTCAAAGTCGGGTCTTGTTGGCAGCCAAAGGTTCATTTGCTGTGCAATTGGGCAGCCCCAAAGGTATTATTGATTACATACGACCCGAAACCGATGAAAGAAATGACGGTTTCTTAAAACGGGATGTTGAGTTTTTCGCAGGCCTGTTTGGCAGCGGCCTGTTCGGCCAGTTTCTTGGTCCGGTCAATGCCTTGGCCGGCTACTTCGCCATCAATCGTCACGTGTATGGTGAACGATGGGCGATGGCCGTCCATGGTCTCATTAACTGGAACGAAAATGAATTTCTTCTTTTCTTTTTGACACCATTCTATCATGCGGCTCTTAAAATTCGCATCCTCTTTCAAGAGCGAATCGAGGTCGATGTAGTGGTCGATCATCCGGTCGAGGATGAATTTTTCGGCTGCCTGAAAGCCCCGGTCCAAAAAAACCGCACCGACCAATGCTTCTAAGGCGTCTCCGCCCAACGATGAACCGGTTCTGTTCTGTTCGTTGTTCTTGGTCACCAGGTCCGGAAGACCCAATTTGCGCGATAGTCCATTCAGGTTCTTGCGGCTCACCACTTTCGATCGGGTTTCGGTCAAGAAACCTTCATTTTCGAACGGAAATCTCTTGAAAAGATACTTGGCCACCACCGCACTGATGACGGCATCTCCTAAAAACTCCAAGCGTTCGTTGCTCATCAACGATCCATCGGGCATTCTCTCTCCGGCCGAACGGTGAATGAGCGCCAGTTTATAGACCGACATGTTGCGTGGTGAAAAACCCAACAGATTGCGCAGTGCTTTACTCAGTTCCTTGTCTTTACTGAAAAAGCTGCGAAACGATTGAAGCAAAGGAATGGGATTATTGAACGAATTTTTTGACGATGACCGAGGCGTTGTGACCTCCAAATCCGAAGGTATTGCTCAAAGCTGCATTCACCGTCCTTTTCTGCGCCACATTGAATGTGAAATTCAGGTCGGCATGAAACGCGGGGTCGTCTGTGAAATGGTTGATGGTTGGCGGAACGATGTCATTCTTAACGGCCATCACACAGGCAATGGTCTCTATGGCCCCGGCCGCGCCCAGCAGGTGTCCGGTCATCGATTTGGTGGAACTGATGTTCAGTTTGAATGCGTCTGCACCGAACACCTCGCGAATGGCCTTCGATTCGGCAATGTCGCCCAAGGGGGTGCTTGTTCCATGAACGTTTATGTAGTCGATATCGCCTGGGCGCATATTGGCATCATCCAAGGCGTTGCGCATCACATTGATGGCTCCCAAACCTTCGGGATGCGGAGCGGTGATGTGATGTGCATCGGCACTCATGCCACCACCCACAATTTCGGCATAGATCTTTGCACCCCGTGCCAAGGCGTGTCCCAGTTCTTCCACGATCAAACAGCCCGAACCTTCGCCAAGCACAAAACCATCTCTATCTAGGTCGAATGGACGTGATGCGGTTGAGGGCGAGTCGTTGCGTTGCGAAAGCGCTTTCATAGCGTTGAACCCACCCACACCGGCTTGAGTGACAGCCGCTTCAGAACCTCCCGAAATGATGATATCGGCCTTGCCCAACCGAATGTAATTGAACGAGTCGATGAGCGAATTGGTGGACGAGGCGCAGGCAGAAACCGTGGTAAAATTGGGTCCGCGCAAGTTCCACTTCATAGAAATATGACCACCAGCAATGTCGGCTATCATTTTCGGAATGAAGAACGGATTGAAGCGCGGAGTGCCATCGCCTGCGGCAAATTCGGTGCACTCGTCATAGAAGGTTTTCAGGCCTCCGATGCCTGAACCCCAGATGACACCGGCCCTATCGTGGTTGATCAGATTTTCGTTAAGGCCCGAATCAATCCAAGCTTCGGTGGCGGTCACCAAGGCATATTGAGCGTAGGGATCGAGCTTGCGCCCCTCCTTTCGGTCAAAATGGTCGTCCACGTTGAAGTTCTTCACCTCGCAGGCAAAATGCGTTTTGAAGAGAGAGGCATCGAAGTGGGTAATGGGAGCTGCGCCACTCACCCCATTCAGCAAATTGGTCCAATACTCGGTAAGCGTATTGCCTACCGGAGTGAGGGCCCCCATGCCTGTTATGACCGCGCGTTTTAGCTCCATCTATTAACTTAATTACCCGCTTCCCGGATCCGACTTGAACGGATTAGGAAGCGGGTAACTTGTGATCCCCAACGAGGGAAGGATTACTTGGCGTTATCCTCAATATACTTTATGGCTTGTCCAACTGTTCCGATATTCTCGGCCTGATCGTCTGGAATAGCAATGTTGAATTCCTTTTCGAATTCCATGATCAGCTCAACCGTGTCCAACGAATCTGCTCCCAGATCGTTTGTGAAGCTTGCTTCGGGGGTTACTTCGTTTTCGTCAACACCCAATTTATCAACGATTATAGCTTTTACTCTTGATGCGATATCAGACATGATTATCTGCTTTTGGTAGGTTTTTTTATCGCAGCAAACTTAATCAAAATTCAATTCTACAAACTTTGGTATGCTTGCAGAGGGTTATGGCCTCCGAATCCCGAAAGCTTTGATCTGGGCCCTGACCAATAGCTTAACAATAATTATGAGCATTGACTCAGCATCACAAACGCTCCCAGTTCAGATCGGTTAATTTTGGCGCGAGAAAACAGGAAGCATGCATTTGAATAAACTACTGATCACCGCATTCATCATTGCTTTGGGCTCAACGGGCCTACGTGCACAGGATGAGTGGTCGTTGGAGCGTTGCATTGAACACGCTTTGCAGCACAATATTCAGATCAAGCAATCGGCCCTTCAGCAAGAGTCGGCCCGCTTGGACCAAACCCAATCGCTCGCACAGCTTTTCCCCAGTCTGAACGCCAGCACCGGAGTCAACATGAACTTTGGTAGGAACATCGATCCCGGAACCAACTCGTTTGTTACAGATCAAGTGAATTCCAACAACTATTGGGTGGGAAGTAGCGTGACGCTTTTTAACGGATTCCGCTTGCTCAATTCATTCAAGCAGGCTCAGATCGACCTTCTGGCGGCCGAGTATAACCTCAAGGGGCTTAGCAACGATATCAGCTTGAACATCTCCACCGCTTTCATGCAGGTCATGTTCAACGAGGAATTGCTGTTGGTTGCCCAACAACAGCTGGAAGTGACCTCCGAACAATTGGTGCGCACTCAGAAATTGGTGGATGCAGGTTCGCTTCCTGCTGGGAATGTTTTCGATGTTCAAGCTCAGGTGGCCTCAAACGAGTTGCAGGTAATAAACATGGAGAATGCACTCAGTTCGACCCTGCTCACCTTGAAGCAGATGCTCAATCTCCAGGCATCAGATAATTTCCGAATTCAGCGCCCGCCCGTTGATGTTCCACTGGAAAGCATCGGTG
>CAMCFW010000225.1 GCA_945874195.1 Chryseobacterium gleum | reverse complement strand
TCAATCCGCGCGTGAGCCGCTCTTCAGCCTTGGCTTCGAAAGCTACGGGCTATCCGATCGCGAAAATTGCCGCCAAATTGGCCATCGGCTATCATTTGGACGAGCTTCAAAATCAGATCACCAAGACCACTTCGGCATTCTTCGAACCGACCTTGGATTATGTGATCGTGAAAATTCCGCGTTGGAACTTCGATAAGTTCAAAGGTTCAGACCGAACCTTGGGACTGCAAATGAAGTCGGTGGGCGAGGTGATGGGAATCGGACGCACGTTTCAAGAGGCGTTGCATAAAGCCTGTCAGTCGCTCGAAATAAAGCGCAATGGATTGGGCGCAGATGGTAAAGAACTTCGCAATCAGGATCAGATCCTACATAGTCTTAAGCATGCTAGTTGGAACCGTCTTTTCCATATTTACGATGCGTTCAAACTCGGTATCCCGATAAAGACCATTCAAAAGATCACACGGATCGACATGTGGTTCTTGGAGCAGATCCACGAATTGATTCAATTGGAGGACGAGATAGGTCGACATAAGCTCGACAATTTGCCTCGCGCGCTCCTCTATGAAGCCAAGCAGAAGGGCTATGCCGACCGCCAGATCGCTCACCTATTGAACTGTTGGGAAAGCGAGGTTTTTAAGAAACGACAGGAGTTCAATATACAGCGGGTTTACAAGTTGGTGGACACCTGCGCGGCCGAATTTCCAGCCCAAACGCCCTACTATTATTCAACTTTTGAAGAAAGGAACGAAAGTGTGGTCTCTGACAAGAAGAAGATCGTGGTGCTTGGGTCGGGACCGAACCGGATAGGGCAAGGAATTGAGTTCGATTACTGCTGCGTTCACGGAGTTTTGGCAGCAAAGGAATGCGGTTATGAGACCATCATGATCAACTGCAATCCCGAAACGGTCTCTACCGATTTCGATGTGGCCGACAAACTCTATTTCGAACCCGTTTTCTGGGAACACATCTACGACATCATCCTTCACGAAAAACCCGAAGGCGTGATCGTTCAACTTGGTGGACAGACGGCCTTGAAATTGGCCGAAAAGCTGGAACGCTACGGTATCAAGATCATTGGAACCGATTTTCAGTCGCTCGATCTGGCCGAAGACCGAGGTCGCTTCTCCGAACTTCTGAAAGAACATGGCATTCCCTATCCGAAATTCGGTGTGGCCGAAGATGCGGACAAGGCACTGGAGCTTTGCAAGCAACTCGGATTTCCGTTGCTGGTAAGGCCATCCTACGTGTTGGGCGGGCAGAACATGAAGATCGTGATCAACGAGCAGGAATTGGAGAATCATGTGGTGGATCTGCTCAAGGATATTCCTGGAAATAGGATCCTGCTAGACCATTTTTTGGAAGGGGCCATCGAAGCGGAGGCCGATGCCATCTGCGATGGGGTCGATGTTCAGATCTTAGGGGTGATGGAGCACATCGAACCGGCCGGCATCCATTCGGGCGATAGCTTTGCCCTCCTTCCGACCTTCGACCTCAGCGAAAATGTGTTGGAGCAGATAGACCGACACACGCGCACCATTGCCATGGCGTTGAAGACCATCGGCCTCATCAATATTCAATTTGCGGTAAAGGACGAACTCGTTTACATCATTGAGGCCAACCCACGCGCTTCGCGAACGGTTCCCTTCATTGCCAAAGCATACCGCGAACCCTATGTGAACTATGCCACCAAGGTGATGATGCGCGAGAAGATGTTAAAAGACTTTAAATTCAATCCGCACAAGGAAGGCTACGCAATTAAGATCCCCGTATTCTCGTTCGACAAATTCCCGAACGTTAATAAAGAGTTGGGGCCAGAAATGAAATCGACAGGCGAGGCCATCCGCTTCATTGACGATCTGAATGACGATTACTTCCGGGAGATCTATTCTGAGCGCAACCTTTATCTTAGCCGATAACCACACACAAAACGCATGACAGGCGTACTTAAAACAATACTATTTCTCATCGTTGTTTACTATGTGACGAAAGTTCTTTTCAGGCTTTTCTTTCCAGTAATGGTGAAGAAAGTAGTGGAAAAGGCGCAGAACAACATGGAAGACAGGATGCGTCAGGCCTACGAACGGCAGCAGCCAGGATATGGTCAACATCAAGAAGGCGAGGTCATCATTCAGAAGGGGGTGAAGACAAAGCCCACAGACCTGCCTGATTCAGCTGGTGATTACGTTGAATTTGAAGAGATTAAGGATTAGCTTTTTACATGTTTCATACCTAAGCCAACAAGATCATCATGGATAAAGTGAAGAAATACCTGCCACATCTATTGGCAATTCTAGGTCTGATGGCCGTTTCCATGGCCTACATGCATCCTCTTTTGGAACGAAAAGAGCTTGTGCAGTCTGATATTGTCAATTTCCTGGGCATGAGCAAGGAGATCGTTGATTTCCGGGAAAAGACGGGTGAGGAACCACTTTGGACCAATTCGATGTTCGGAGGAATGCCGGCCTACCAGATTTCGGTGCTTTATCCGAGCAATGTTTGCAAGCACATTCTGTCCGTGTTCGAACATGTTCTGCCAAGGCCCGCCAATTATCTTTTCTTCATGTTTGCAGGCGCCTATTTCATGTTTCTGATGATGGGAATGAACTGGCGATACGCCCTGCTGGGTTCAATCGCTTTCGGTTTGGCGTCCTACACCCTCATCATTATTGAGGCCGGCCACAATTCGAAAGTGCACGCCATGGCGTTCATGCCGCCCGTTATAGGCGCAATACTGCTCACTTATAAAGGGAGATACTGGCTCGGATCTTCACTCTTGGCCTTTTTTCTGGCCTTGCAGATCGCCACAAATCACCTTCAGATCACATATTATCTATTGCTCATGGTGCTTGTGCTTGGTGCCGTGAAACTGGTTGACGCCATTAGAAAAAAGCAATTCGCACCATTCGCCAAAGCCACGGGTGTCATGGTCATAGCGGCCATTATTGCGGTTGCTCCGAACATAAGCGCGCTATGGACCACAGCCGATTATGGCGCAGAAACCATGCGCGGGCGATCGGAGTTATCATCGCAGCAGGGCACATCCGGATTGGAAAAGGATTATGCCATGCGATGGAGTTATGGAGTGGGAGAGACTTTCACCTTGCTTATTCCCGATTTCATGGGCGGAAGCAGTATGAAGTCATTCTTGGAAGATGAGGATTCTGAAACCTTTCAGGCATTTGTTGCCCACCGTCCAACCTCGCAGCAAGAATCTCAGGAATTGGGGCAGTTGCAACAGCAGACAACCACCTACTGGGGTGCCCAACCTTTCACTTCTGGCCCGGTCTATCTTGGTGCGATCATGTGTTTTCTGGCAGTGCTTGCCATGTTCGTGGTCCGGTCGTCCGACAAATGGTGGCTTTTCATCGCTTTTCTGCTCTCCATCATGCTTGCTTGGGGACATAATTTCGCATGGTTTGCCGACCTGTTCTTCAACTATTTTCCAGGCTACAACAAGTTCCGAGCGGTTTCCATGACCTTGGTCATCGCGCAGTTGGTCATTCCCATGCTGGCCGTTCTGGGCCTGAAGGCATATATCGAATCAGAGGACAGGAAAGCTGCTCAGAAGGCGTTGTTCATCGCTAGCGGAATCGTTGGCGGATTCTGTCTGCTGTTCATTCTCGTTCCTGGCGTGTTCCTCGACTTTCTTTCCGAAGGCGATACCGGTCTGATAGGCACCAAATATGACTGGCTGTTGGATGCGTTGGCCCTTGATCGCGAAGCACAACTCGGGTCTGATGCCAAACGTTCGTTGCTGTTCATTCTGTTGGCTGCGGGCGTTTTGTATGTGGCCAATATCGGAAAACTGAAACCGGCCGTTGTTACCTTGGCTCTTGCAGGCCTCGTGCTGGTCGATCTTTATCAGGTCGACCTTCGATATTTGAACGAAGACGACTTTGTGCGCAAGGGCAAAGCCAAGAGCGTGCTTTCTCCAACTGCTGCGGATCAACAGATACTTGCAGACCCCGATCCGAATTTCCGGGTGATCAATCTCACCGCCAATACGTTCAACGATTCGAAGACCTCTTATTTCCACAAGTCGATAGGCGGTTACCACGGGGCGAAACTGAAACGCTATCAGGAATTGGTCGATTCGTGCATTAGCAGAACTAATTTGGCGGTGCTCAATATGTTGAATACCAAATATTTCATCACTCCGGATGGAGAGGGAAAACCATCAGTGCGCAGAAATCCGTTAGCACTTGGAAACGCATGGTTTGTAGAGGAAATGAAGATGGTACAGAATGCGGACGAAGAACTGGGAGCACTGACGAAGGACGATTTCAATCCGGCTAACATTGCCATCATAGACAAACGATTTGACGCGCAATTGAGCGGATTTCAGCCTCAAATAGACAGCACGGCCTTCATTGCACTTGCGGAATACAGGCCAAATTATCTGAAGTATCGGTCAGAATCACAAACTGAACAGTTGGCTGTTTTTTCCGAGATCTATTTTGCCAACGGCTGGAACGCCTATGTTGACGGAGAATTGAACCCGCATTGGCGAGCAAATTACGTGCTCAGAAGTATGAGAATTCCTGCTGGAAAGCATCAGGTTGAGTTCAAATTTGAGCCGGAGGTGTATTTCACTGGCGAGAAGATGTCTTTTGCCGG
>CAMCFW010000224.1 GCA_945874195.1 Chryseobacterium gleum | reverse complement strand
GCGTGTTGTCGATGGCGTGGGTCTTCTTCCAAAGCGAAATGCCCGGTTTGCCCATCACGCGTTCCATCAGTTCGATGGGCATTTCCTGCACGGTCTTCACTTTTTCAACGCCCATGCTGCGCAGCAGGCGGTAGGTCTGATCGCCCACCTGTGGTATCTTCTTGATGGAAAGTGGTGCGAGAAACGGCATTTCGGTGTCCTTCGGAATCTCGCGGTGATTGTTGGGCTTGGCCTCACCCGTGCCCACTTTCGCCACGGTTTTGCTGGTTGACAATGCGAAGGAAATGGGCAGATGCGTTTCCCTGATGATGCGTTCGCGCAGTTCCTTCGCCCATTTGTAGCAACCGAAAAAACGGTCCATTCCCGTGGTGTCGATGTAGAATTCATCGATGCTCGATTTCTCGAACAGGGGCGATTCCTCCTTGATGATGTCGGTGACCATGTCGGAGAATTTGCTGTAGGTGCCGCTGTTGCCGCGTATCACGATCGCCTCGGGGCAAAGCTGTTGCGCCATGCGCATGGGCATGGCCGAATGGATGCCGAACGCGCGTGCCTCGTAGCTGCACGATGCCACAACGCCACGGTCTGTTACACCACCAACGAGCACCGGCCTGCCGATCAATCGCCTGTCGAGCAAACGCTCGCAGGAGATGAAGAAGGTGTCGAGGTCGATGTGGATGATGGAACGCATTTTTCAGAGAAAGGACACACAAGTTAGCCTTTCGAGATGGTTGGGGCTGCCGTTGGTGATAACTTTTGGGGGCAAATTCGGAGGTCTGTCCGTAACCTATCTGAGGTGTGATGGGGCAGGGTGACGGTTGACCCCAAGTGAGTTGAGTCACGGAAGTATGAACGTTCGGGCTTCACCTTTGCCCCATGAATCCGAACACCAAGAAACAGCTCCTCATGTGGGTCATCGCATCACTAACGCTTGGCCTCGCGCCATTTGTTCCTGAACCACATATCGTAGGCAAGATCCGTTGGGTGGCCGGTGGCGCCATTGGCATGACGGGCATGGACTGGTTCGATCTTGTGTTCCATGGTTTTCCGTGGGTGTTTTTGGCTTACTGGCTCGTTAGGGCCGGATTCGAGATGGTCAAAACATCGAAAGCCTAAGCGGAAATAATCCGCCCATCTTCCATTTCAATGATGCGGTCGGTTTTGGCAGCAAAGTCTTGGTCGTGGGTTACAACCAAAAGAGAGAATTTCTTCTCTTTGCTCAAGTCTCTTAAAATGTTGAAAACCGTATCTGAATTCTTGCTATCCAAGTTTCCGGTCGGTTCATCTCCCATAATAATGACGGGGTCGTTGATCAAGGCACGGGCGATAGCAACGCGCTGTTTCTGCCCCCCCGAGATCATGGTGGCTTTCTTGTGTGCTTGATCATGAATATCCAGCAAACGCAACTTTTCCAAAGCGTCTTCACGAATCTCATCATAACTCTTCTTGCCCAATTTCCGTGCTGGAAGCATCACATTATCAAGCACGGTGAACTCAGGCAGCAAGTAATGGAACTGAAAAACGAATCCGATCTTCTCGTTCCTTAAACGAGCAAGTTGGTTCGCGGTGTTGTCGGTTATCAGTTTTTCATCCAGAAAAAGTTCGCCTTCATAATCCGTATCCATCGTGGAAAGGATGTAGAGCAAAGTCGATTTGCCGCAGCCCGATTTTCCCATAATGGAAACAAACTCTCCATGTTCAATGCTGAACGAAATGTCTTTCAGCACGTGGAAGTCGACTGGAAAACGGAAGTACTTCTGAATATTTCTTGCTTCCAGAACCTTGCTCATTGCCCTCTGATAATGTCAACCGGGTCAATTTTATCAGCCTTTCTGGCAGGCAGGTAACCCGCAAGAAAAGTAGAGACCAATGCGAATACCATTCCGATGACGTAGTATTGATAGTCATATGTGATCGGATAGGTTGTAACGCTTGGCAAACTCGGTGTGTTGTATGGGATATTGTCGATGATAACGGACCCGGTCAAACCGAGCAACAACCCCATGATCCCGCCCACCACGCCTATAAGAATGGCCTGGCTCATAAAAATAAGCTTAACGTCATTGCCCGAAAAGCCCGTGGCTTTCAAAATCGCGATATCGTTCATTTTCTCGTAAATGAGCATGTTGAGGATGTTGTAGATTCCAAAACCAGCTACCGTGAGCAGGGTGATGGAAACCACATAAGTAATGAGGTTTCTGGCCGCTGATCCGGTATCAAACTGCGCGTTGGCGGTTTTGATATCGATAGCAGTGAGTTTATGCTGACCGCTGATCTCTTTCGACATTTTTGGCGCCAATTCCATATCCCACAACTTCACGTTGATATCGGAAATGTAGTCGTTTCCGCCACCTTGCAATTGCTGAGCTGTCTTGAGATTCACATAACTTTGAACATTGTCTACCGTGGCCAACCCACTTTGGAAAATACCCACGATCTTCAGCGGAATGATGCTTCCGTTTACAGATTTCACTTGAATCCGATCACCGATTGTCACAGACATTTTGGTGGCAATTCCTGAGCCAAGAAGGATTCCTTTGTTGTTCTTGACAAGGTCGCTTGCGTTGCCTTCAACGATGTAATCTCCGAAATTGAACAACTCCAGTTCATCCATCACGTTGATTCCGGTTATCATTCCATTCAGTTGAATGTAGCCAGCGAGATAGAACACATTGGCGTTTACCTGTGGCGTAACGCCTTTTACGCGGTCGTCTTTTCTGAGTTGATTTATCAGCGGTAAGGCGTTGTGGATCCGAACCTGACTTTGTTTGGGTTTAACTGAAGAAATGATATTGAAAGTGTTCTCAAATCCAGCGATCAGATCTATCGGCTGCGATTCGCTGGGTTCAATTTCGTTGTAGATATGAATGTGTGGAGTGCGATTTAGGATCAAGCCATCCAACAGACCATTTAGGCCGGTCATGAATCCGATCATGGTGATGAACATGCCAATGCCGAAGGTCACTCCCAAAGCCGCTACGCCCGTTTGCTTGAATCGCGAAAGCAAATGAGTTCTGGTGATGTCGAATATAACGCGGTAGTTGGTCACGTGTTTACGGTTTTATCAGAACCGAATTGGTATCGAGGCCAGTCGTTATCTCCAACCATTCCATGTTCCGCCTGCCAATGGTCACTTCAACTTCTTTGTCTTTTGTTTTTACCCGGTTTCCCTCCATCAGGTATTCAGACGGAATGACCAGCACGTTCTCGGTTTTTGAAACGATGATGTTTGCTTCGCCAGCCAGGCCATTGTACAACTCCCTCGGTGCAGTTCTGAAAATGCCTTCCACTGTGAAAGTTTGGGTCCGTTCATCTTTGGAGGGATAGATCTTGCTGATCTCGGCTTCGAAAGTCGTGTCGGCAAACGCATCTAAACTTACTAGCGTGCGCTGACCAACCTCCAGTTTGGAAATGTCTACTTCATCGATCAGCATTTTCAATACGAACGATTCGCGTCTTCCGATCTCGGCAAAAACCTGCTGCGTGCTTACCTGCTCGCCTTCGTTTTTCAGCAAAGAATAAACGCGTCCATTTATTCTCGATTTGATGGAGTAATCCTCCAATCTGGAAAGAGCCTTATTCAATTCGTTATTCGAAATCTTGAACTGGTTTCGAAGTTCCCGGTCGGTTTCCTTAAGTTTTGAACGGAGTGAAGCAAGTTGATTGACAGATGCCTCATACTTCAACTTCCTGTTTTCCAATTCAACCTGAGAACCAATGTTTTTTGCTGCCAATCGCTGCTGACGCGAATAATTCAACGAGTCGATTTTAAACTGGTCTTCCGCCACCCGTATTTCATCCTTAATTCTGGACAATATGCTTGCAGCTCCAGTATAGCTTTCATTCGAAAGTTTGCTGTTCAATGCGGCATTTGCCGCGTTCAGTTGTGGCTCTTCTGCTTCAATTTCGGCTATGATCTGATTGACTACAACGGTGTCGCCTTCTTCAACAAGAACATTGACCAGCACGCCAGATGCGGTTGAATAGACCTGATACAGATCTTCGGGTTCAACCGTTGCTGAAGCGTAAACAGATTCAATCAATTCTTTGTACTGCGGTTTGATTTTTTCTTGCTTCGATTGGCATGAAAAAAGCGAACTGGCCATGCCACCAAGCAGCAACGATTTTGTCAAATTATTCATGAAGGATGGTAGTAAACAACAGCAAGTAAGCTTTAATCCCAGCACATAGAACTTACCTGTGTCTTACTTACGCATGATAAATATCATGCTAAGTGGCGATAAAAAAGAAAGGCCGCTTATCTGAGCGGCCTTTTTCGTTCAATGTCTGTCGTGCATTACTCCCAGATCACCCGCTTATCGGAACTGTACCATTCCTCGTAGTGTTTGCGGTAGATCTTCTCAATCGGATTCCGCTTGATCTTCATGGTAGGTGTCAGCAATTCGTTCTCCACGGTCCAAGCGGTTTTCACTACAATGGCCTTCTTCACCTGTTCGTGCGCATCCAAGGTCTGGTTCACACGGTCGAGGGTTTTAAGAATACTGTCTTCCTGTTCGGTTTGCGATTTCTTTTTGCCGGACTCTGAAATGACCATCAGCACGATCGGCTGCGGAATTCCATCACCAACTACACAGACCTGCTCCAGGTCGGCATTCTCCGAAAT
>CAMCFW010000223.1 GCA_945874195.1 Chryseobacterium gleum | reverse complement strand
TGCGGGTGCTTTATTAATTCTTCGGATTGTTGTTGATCACCAAAGCAGCGATCACGCCCGGAACCCATCCTAAACAGGTGAGAATGAAGGTGATGAGTATGGAGCCGCAGCCCTTGTCAATTACGGCAAGCGGAGGGAATATGATGCATAGAATAACCCTGCCCAGCCCCATTTCTACCGATCAAGTTCCTTCTGCAATGCAGCCATTTTAATGGCGGTTATGGCGGCTTCGTCACCCTTGTTGCCATGAATGCCTCCGGCCCGATCGATGGCCTGTTGCATGGTATTTGGGGTAAGTACACCAAAAATGACAGGAATACCGAACTTGATGTTAAGGTCTGTGATGCCCTTGGCAACCGCATCGCATATAAAGTCGAAATGTTTGGTCTCGCCTTGAATGACAACACCGATGCAGATGACGGCATCGAACTCCTTGCGAGCTGCCATCAGTTGGGCGCCTAAGGTCAGTTCAAAACTGCCGGGGACATTTCTCCGAACAATATCCGATTCAGCAACTCCGAACTTCAGGAAGGTTTCTTTCGCGCCATTGAACAGCGCTTCGGTGATCTCGGTGTTCCACTCGCTTACTACAACGGCGAAGCGCATTCCTTTCGCTGAAGGAACCGTGTCCGCATCATAAGAAGATAGGTTTTTAAGGACCGAGGCCAAATCAGTTCAAATTGGCTTCTGCCCTTGCAATGAACTTTTCGGCATTTCTACCCTCATTGGTTTCCGGATATTTCTCCTTCACTTGGGTGTAGTAGTCGATGGCCTTGTCATATTTCTTCGCTTTTTCGGCAGCAAAACCCGCTTTTTGAAGATAGATGGGCGATGAGAAATTGTTCTCGCTTGCGTTTGCCGCCTTCTCGTAATATTTCAAAGCTTCATCCACGTTGTCCAATTCCATGTATGCATCGCCTGTTGCGCCTTGGGCCACTGACCCTAGCACTTCGCCCTCCGCATCAAAATTACCGAGTTCCTCAATGGCTTCTTCAAACTTACCAGTTCTCAAATAGCAGACCCCAGCATAATAGTGCGCGAGATTTCCGGCTGTTGTATTGCCATATTCATCGGCCACATCCAAGAAACCCAAATAGTTGCCATCGCCATTCAAGGCTAATTCAAAACTGTCTTTCTGAAAGTACAGTTCGGCCATGAACATTTCGCCATGCGCTTCTTCTTCCAAAGGCTCAAGATAAACTCGGTTGTAGGCATAGAATGCAACAACAATTGCAATGATGCCGCCAACAACACCCAATATCACATTCTGATTTTCATTGATAAAGTCCTCAGTTTTTGAGTAAACCTGCTCAACGTCAACGATCACTTCGTCTTTTTCAGCTTCAATTTTCTTCTTGGCCATCTACTAATTTTTCGAAGCGCAAAAATAGAATAATTTCGATTGGGAAATGAGCTTGGTCATTGTGCCGAAGCTCTCATATTTTCGGCTTCAAAAAGGCTTTCTTTACATTCGCCAAGCCAAGTCAGACCATGCATCTCAAGCAACTTTCGCTCGTCAATTTCAAGAACATTTCCGGGGCCGATATGGAGCTCGGTAGCAAGTTCAATTGCTTTGTTGGAAACAATGGTTCTGGCAAGACCACCGTGCTCGATGCGGTCCACTACCTGAGCATGTGTAAGAGTTTTCTCAATTCCATCGATAGCCAGAACATCAAGGGAGAACAGCCTTTCATGGTGGTCAGTGGTGTTTTTGAGAAGGACGGTAACGAGGAAAAGATCTACTGTGCCTTGAAACGTGATGGAAAGAAACAATACAAGAGGAATAAGAAGGAATATGACCGGCTTATTGATCATGTCGGGCTTTTTCCATCGGTGATCATCGCCCCGACCGATGCCGATATCATCAATGGTGGAAGTGAATTGAGACGGAAATTCCTTGATGGGGTCATTTCGCAGCTCGACCGCGATTATCTCGAAAACCTGATCCAATACAATAAGGCGCTTCTGCAACGCAATGCCCTGCTCAAATACTTTCGCGAGAATCGGACCTTTCAGCAGGAATTTTTAGATGTGTGGGATGAGCAATTGGCGAAACGGGGTCAGTTGATCTACGAAAAACGAAGGGCCTTCCTTTCCGATTTCATTCTAGCGTTCAGTTCAAATTATAAGACCATTTCCGGGTCGGTAGAAGAGGTGGGCCTGACCTACGAAAGTCAGTTGGATGGGGCGTTGATGCTCGATCTGTTGAAAGCAAGTCTGGCCCAAGATAGGGCGGCCACCTATACCACCGTGGGCATTCACAAGGATGATCTCGGGCTTACCGTAAATGGACTTCAGATCAAGAAATTCGGATCGCAGGGACAGCAGAAATCGGCCCTTGTTTCGTTGAAGATGGCACAGTTTAAAGTGATGCGCGAAAAGTCTGGGATCACCCCCCTTCTTCTGCTCGATGACATCTTCGATAAATTGGATGACGATAGAGTAGGGCAGATGCTGAAATTGGTGAGCGGAAAAGACTTCGGACAGATCTTCATAACCGACACGCATCCAGCACGGGTTGCCGAGTTGTTGAAGGACGAGAAAGACGTGAAAGTTTTCCCCGTTTCGCAGGGAACAATTACAGTGGATTGAGCCTAAAAGTTGACGATCGTGATCCTTTTACAGATGTAAATCGATAAATTTTCCCTTGTAATTTACAATCGTAAATAGATATATTATATTAACTTGATAATCAATTGATTATATATAATTATATAAATTTATAATTCCGAATATTTTCTTTCATTTATTAAAGAATGTAAGAACCTGATAAGTGCTGGTCTGTCAATTCGGTTTACATTTGTTACGAAATGGAAGATATCACCGAAAGGATCAAGAAGATCATGGATGACAATGGTCTTACGCCTTCCCAGATGGCCGACCGTATCGGGGTGCAACGCAGTGCGATCAGTCATATTATTTCGGGTCGGAACAGACCGAGTTTGGACTTCGTTGTGAAGGTCTTGGAGTCCTTTGAAAATGTGTCATCTGATTGGTTGTTGAAGGGTCGGAATGCAGACGTTTCAACGACTTTGAAAGGCCAATCCACCGGCTTGACTGATCCATTGAAAGTACACGGGTCGCGAAGCATTGAAAAGGTGCTCGTCCTATATTCCGACAAGACGGTGGAAGAGTATCTGAAGTAAGATTGCGCATGCCGACAGACATTTCGTAGTTGACAACTCTTGGTGTCTCAATTACCTTCGTCAGCATGACAAAGAAGGAACGCTACGAAAAGGTGATCGGTTATTTTCAGACCCATATGCCCGTGGCCGAAACCGAGCTGCATTACAGCGATCCGTACCAACTGTTGGTGGCCGTAATTCTATCTGCCCAATGCACTGACAAGCGCGTGAACATGGTGACCCCAGCCCTGTTCGAGCGGTTTCCGGAGGCAGAGTCGTTGGCGGCAGCTTCGTCTGACGAGGTGTTCCATTACATCCGCAGCATCAGCTATCCGAACAACAAGGCCAAGCACCTGGTGGGTATGGCCAAGATGCTCGTGGAGGATTTCAAGAACGAGGTTCCGTCCGACATAGTCGAACTGCAGAAGATGCCGGGCGTTGGGCGCAAGACCGCCAATGTGATCGCCTCGGTGGTGTACGACAAACCGGCAATGGCGGTCGATACCCACGTGTTCCGCGTATCAGAACGTATTGGGCTGACCACCAACGCCAAAACACCCTTGGCGGCCGAGTTACAACTGGTGAAAAACATTCCGAAGGAGCACATCGCCACGGCACATCACTGGCTCATTCTTCACGGTCGCTACACCTGCCTGGCCCGCAAACCGAAGTGTGAAGCATGTGGCCTGACGGCATGGTGTAGGCATTATCAGAAGGTATTGAATTGACCTGGTCACTTTGAACTCCTTGCCGGACATTTCTTTCGGCTCCGTAAATACCTTACGTTCTGCCCCCGTAGAATTGCGATCAACGTGGAAAACTTGGTGGCGAATGCTTCGGAAATCGACCTTAAACATCGTTACTTTGTTTCCCCTCGGATAACCAGATGCCAGATAAAGAATCACTAATAACCGATCGTAAATGAGCATCGTAACGCTGAAAGAGGGAGACAGGGCGCCTGAGTTCATAGGGATCGACCAGAACGGAACTGCGGTTTCGTTGGCTCAGTTCAAGGGCAAACGAGTCATCCTGTTCTTCTATCCGAAAGACCTGACTCCGGGCTGCACGGCCGAGGCATGTAATCTGGGCGAGAATTACAGTGGTTTGCAGAAACGGGGGTTTGAAGTGATAGGCGTTTCGGCTGATACCGAAAAGCTCCATCGGAAATTCGTTGAGAAGTACGATCTTCCCTTCAAGTTATTGGCCGATACGGAACTCAAGATCATCAAAGCCTTCGGAGTATGGGGATGGAAGAAGTTCATGGGAAAGGAATATGATGGCATTCATCGAACCACCTTCATCATTGGGGTCGATGGCAGATTGGAAAAAGTGATAACTAAAGTGAATACGAAGGACCATACAGCACAGATCCTAGAAGAATTAGGCATTAATTAAGAACAGTAGAAAGACAAGAAATAATGGCAAAAGACGAAAAAGCAGAAAAAATGAAGGCCCTACAGATGGCCATGGACAAGCTTGAAAAAGCGCACGGAAAGGGCTCCATCATGCGTATGGGCGATTCGGCAGTG
>CAMCFW010000222.1 GCA_945874195.1 Chryseobacterium gleum | reverse complement strand
TGCAACGGAAATCCGATTCGACAGACGGGCGTGTGATGCGCATTTTTCTGACCGAGGAAGGCAAGAAGAAGCGAGAATTGGCCAAGATCGGTGTGGTGGCATTCAATAAGGCCGTTCGGGAAATTGTGCCCACCGAAAAGTTGGACATCTACTTTGAGGTGGCCAATACCATCAACGAGATCATCGATAAAAAATCAATTTACGACAAAGTCAATATCAACGGCATTAGCCAATAGATCAATACAACATGAAGAGAAACATTAATAAGGTAGCAGTGCTGGGATCGGGCGTTATGGGCTCGCGCATTGCGTGTCATTTTGCAAACATCGGAGTCGAAGTTCTTCTTCTCGACATCGTTCCGCGAGAACCGAACGATGCCGAAAAGGCGAAAGGACTGACCACAGATCATCCTGCAGTAAGGAACCGAATTGTGAACGAAGCGTTGGCATTTGCCATCAAATCAAACCCGAATCCGCTGTACAAGAAGTCGTATGCCAACCGCATCAAGACCGGAAACTTCACCGATGACATGGCCAAGATCGCCAACTGCGATTGGACCATTGAAGTGGTGGTAGAGCGATTGGACATTAAGAAACAAGTTTTTGAGCAGGTTGAGAAACACCGCAAACCAGGAACGCTCATCACCTCAAACACTTCGGGCATTCCAATTCATCAGATGTTGGAAGGAAGAAGTGAGGATTTCCAGAAGCATTTCTGCGGAACTCACTTTTTCAACCCACCGCGCTATCTGAAACTGCTTGAGATCATCCCAACAGACAAGACAGAGCAATCTGTTGTTGATTTTCTGATGGATTACGGAGACCGTTTCCTCGGAAAGACCATGGTGCTTTGCAAGGACACGCCAGCGTTCATCGCCAATCGCGTGGGCGTTGCCAGTATTCAGGCGTTGTTCCATCTTGTGGAGGAAATGGACCTGACAGTGACGGAGGTTGACAAGATGACCGGACCGATATTGGGTCGTGCAAAATCAGCCACTTTCAGAACCTGCGATGTAGTAGGATTGGACACGCTTGTGCTTGTGGCCGGTGGGTTGAAGGCCAATTGCCCGAATGATGAGGCGCGGCACACGTTTGAAATGCCAAGCTACATCTCAAAAATGACCGAGAAAGGTTGGTTGGGTTCAAAATCAGGTCAGGGATTCTTTAAGAAAGTCGGCAAGGACATTCTTGAACTGAACCTGAAAACAATGGAATATCAAGAGGCTGGCCGTGTCGACTTCCCTACGCTAAAGGCAGCAAAGGCCGAAGAAAATCTCAAAAAGAGAATGAAAATACTTGCCGGTGGAACCGACAAGGCGGGCGAATTCTACCGCAAGGCGTTCTACGGCCTGTTCCAATATGTGTCGAACCGAATTCCTGAGATCACCGAAGACCTGTATAAAATAGACGATGCGTTAGGTGCAGGATTCGGATGGCAGTTGGGGCCGTTCGCAACATGGGATGCGCTTGGCGTTGCTGAAACGGCAAAGGCCATGGAAGCGGCTGGAAAGAAACCTGCACAGTGGGTCTATGACATGCTTGCTGCCGGATGCACCACGTTCTATTCCGTGAAAAACGGACAGAAGTTGTACTACGACATTCCGTCCAAATCATACAAAGTGATTCCCGGAACGGAAGACCTCATTATTCTGGACAACCTTCGCGAGACCAACGTGGTTTGGGGCAATGCGGGAGCGACCATTTTCGATATTGGCGATGGCGTTCTGAACTTGGAATTCCACACCAAGATGAACACCATTGGTAGCGAGATACTACAAGGGATCAACAAGGCCATTGATCTTGCCGAAGGCGATGCAAAATGGAAAGGCGTTGTCATTGCCAACAATGGCGAGAACTTCTCTGCTGGCGCGAATCTGGGCATGATCTTCATGCTGGCCGCGCAACAGGAAGTGGAAGAATTGGATATGGCCGTGAAGGCCTTCCAAGATACGGTGATGCGGATCCGCTACTCTTCAATCCCAGTTGTTTCCGCACCTCACGGCATGGCCTTAGGCGGTGGTTGCGAAATCTGCCTGCACTCAGATAAGGTGATAGCGGCAGCGGAAACTTATATCGGATTGGTTGAATTTGGAGCAGGCGTCATTCCTGCCGGAGCCGGGTCGAAGGAAATGGCGCTGAGAGCGTCTGACGATTTCCAAAAAGAAAACCTGGAGCTTCCGGCTCTTCGAGAGCGTTTCTTGACGGTCGGAATGGCAAAAGTGGCCACATCCGCAGAGGAAGCTTTCGAACTGGGCATTTTCCGCAAGGGAATTGACGAAGTTTCGGTGAATTCGGAAAGACGAATTGCACGCGCAAAACGTGCGGTTCTCGAACTTCATGAACAAGGCTATTCCAAACCTGTTGAAAGAAAAGATATTAAGGTATTGGGCAAGAAAGGACTCGGAATTTTTGTTGCTGGTGCAAGGAGCATGGAAAGCGCCAAGTATATATCTGAACACGACAGATTGATCTCTGAAGAATTCGGATACGTATTGGCAGGAGGCGACCTTTCGGCAGCAACCGAAGTATCGGAGCAATATCTGCTCGGATTGGAAAGAAAGGCTTTCCTCAAACTGGCCATGACTAAAAAGTCTATGGAAAGAATGCAGAGCCTAGTGACCACCGGAAGACCACTTAGAAACTGATCCTTTCCTTTGTATGAATACAGGGAAAGCCAATGCTGAATAGACGTGTCAAATTCATCATCATACTGCTGGTTCTCACAACCCCAATGTGGTCGGTGGCTCAAGATGGCGAGCGACCTAAATTCGCACCATACAAGGAAAAGCACCGCAATATTCGCGATGAGTTTGACCGAAAACAAGGCCTGTGGAAACTCTATTCTGCTTCGCAGATCATCATTGCCGATGTCAATTACCTTAATGATAAGAAACACGGCATGTCAACCAGATATTACCCTCACACGGGCGAACTCATGGAGCAGGCCGAATATTTTGATGGTCGAAAGCACGGAGAATACAAGAAGTTCTATTACACCGGAGCCACCAAGACCGAAGGCGAATACGACCTTAACAGGCGCACCGGTTATTGGGTGGATTATTACCTCAACACGGGCGAAGTGCGATCGGAAGGAACCTACGACCGTGGAAAGAAGCAAGGTGATTGGAAGTTTTACAACTCACAAGGCGACCTCAAATACACCTATACCTATGATCAGGGTGTGCTAACGGCAATGAACGGGGTTCCGATCGAAGAATTGAAAAGACAAGAAGAACAAAAGAATCAAACGATAAACATCAAATAAAATGGACGCATATATAGTAGCAGGTTTCAGGTCGGCAGTGGGCAAAGCGCCACGGGGAGTTTTCAAATTCACCCGTCCAGATGACATTGCAGCAGATGTGATCAAACATCTGGTGGCATCTGTGCCTAATTTGGACAAGGACACGATCGATGATGTGATAGCAGGTTGTGCCACTCCAGAAGCCGAACTCGGCCTGAACATCGGTAGAATGATCTCTCTCATGGGATTGGACACCGTTAAGGTTCCTGGCATGACCGTGAACAGATACTGCTCATCTGGTTTGGAAACCATCGCCATTGCCGCTGCAAAGATCCATGCCGGATTGTCTGACTGCATCATCGCAGGCGGTGTTGAAAGCATGAGCCCGATGCCCTTTGGCGGATGGACAGTGACACCGAACTATCAGGTTGCGAAATATCATTCAGAATGGTATTGGGGAATGGGCCTGACCGCAGAAGAGGTTGCCGAGAAATACAACATAAGCCGAGAGGATCAGGATATTTTCTCCGTCCGTTCGCACGATAGGGCCTTAGCGGCAATTGCAAGCGGACGGTTCAAGAACGACATTGTCCCGATAACCGTGAACGAGGTTTATCTGGATGCCAGCGAGAAGCGCGCAGAACGCTCTTATGTGGTAGATACGGACGAAGGTCCACGCAAAGGCACTACGCTGCAAGCACTCTCAGCACTTAAACCGGTGTTCAAAACAGGAGGATCGGTAACCGCAGGAAATGCATCACAAACTTCCGATGGGGCCGCCTTCGTGATGGTGGTTTCGGAGAAGAAATTGAAAGAACTGGGCGTTCAGCCGATTGCAAGAGTCGTGTCATACGCAGTCACCGGATTGGAGCCACGCGAAATGGGCGTTGGCCCCATCACCGCCATTCCTGCCGCCCTGAAGATCGCTGGACTGAAGCAAAGCGACCTCGATATAATTGAACTCAACGAAGCATTCGCATCACAATCATTGGCCATTGTACGAACACTCGGATTGGACGACACGAAAGTGAACGTGAACGGAGGCGCGATCGCGCTCGGTCACCCACTGGGCTGCACTGGAGGAAAACTGACCGTTCAGATGATGAATGAGCTGAAAAAGACTGGTGGAAAATACGGCATGGTGACCATGTGTGTGGGAACTGGGCAGGGTGCGGCCGGAATCTTCGAAATGATGTAACAATCAGCGAGCATGCGAATCAGCGCATACAGTCGCAATCCTAAATAATTTTTAGACATAATCAATAATCATTACACAATGGCAACACTAGAAAAAAAGGCTCTCCAAGGTGGGGAATGGCTCGTTAGGGAAACCAACTGCCAAGATGTTTTCACTCCAGAAGAGTGGACCGAAGAACAATTGATGATCGCGCAGACATGTAAGGATTTCATCAACCAAGAAGTAACTCCTATACTCGACCGCATCGATTCGATGGAAGAAGGTTTGATG
>CAMCFW010000221.1 GCA_945874195.1 Chryseobacterium gleum | reverse complement strand
ACCGCAATTTTGATCGCTCCAACACATTTGGAGCGTGCTTTTGAGTAATCATCAAAATTGTTGTCATGTTAAAAAAAATCACTCTGCTTGCGCTTATGCAGGCACTTATCATAATAAACGTCCGTGGGCAATCGCTGCATGGACAAGTTCACGAAGAGAATGAAAACGGCAAGGTTCCGCTTATCGGGGCCAGCGTTTTCTGGCTCGGTACAACCACCGGAGCGGCCACCGATGTCAACGGCCAATTCACCATTCCTGCGCCTGAAAAACTCCCCGCCAAGCTGGTGATCAGCTTCGTGGGATTTACTTCGGACACCATTATCGTAAAGACAAAAAAGGAGATTGAAATTCATCTTAAACAATCTGTTCAACTGGGAGAAGTGACCGTGACCGAACGGCAACAGGGCAGCAGCTACAAACTGCTCGACCCGATCGTTGCCGAGAACATAAACAGTCACGAACTGGGCAAGGCTGCCTGTTGCAATCTGTCAGAAAGCTTCGAAACCAATGCCAGCGTGGATGTGGTGCTGACGGATGCTGTTTCGGGAGCTAAGAAGATCCAAATGCTTGGGCTTGATGGTATTTACACGCAGATACAGGCCGAGAATGTACCTCTCATCCGCGGTCTGGCATCCAATTACGGAATGGGGTTCGTGCCCGGAACTTGGATAGAAAGTATTCAGATCATCAAAGGTCCAGGATCGGTGGCCAATGGATACGAAAGCATGGTAGGACAGATCAATCTGGAATATTTCAAGCCTTCGCAGGCGCCTAAACTGTTCGTGAACGTGTATGGGAACACAGGTGGGCGCTTGGAGGCCAATATCCAGTCGGGCTACGTTTTCAACGAGAAATGGGGAATGAATGTGAATGCGCACGCAAGCACAGTGCTGCTTGAGAACGATATGAACCATGACCATTTTTTGGATGTTCCGCGATCGCAGCAATACAATCTGTTCAATAGGTGGATGTATGCCTATAAGAATCTTGAATTTCAGATAGCTGCCCACGGAATTTATGACGACAAGATCGGTGGTCAGGTCGGTTTCAAACCAGAACGAGGCATTGCTTCAGATCTGCCGTATGGCATCCGCATCACCAACCGGGTGGCGAATGTCCACACCAAGACCGGATACATCGTCCCGACCGAAAACGACATGGGTGTGGCGCTCATCACCAATTGGCGCTATCATGATCAGCATTCCTACTTCGGTTTCAAGACCTACGATGGGGTTCAGAAAACGGTGAACACCAATTTCATCATCTTAAAAGGCTGGAGAACAGACAAGCACAGACTGAAGGCCGGAGCAACTTTCAATTACGACAACTTCCTGGAAGCTTTCTCCGACAGCGCTTTCTCACGCCAAGAGCTCGTGCCGGGCGCCTATGCCGAATACACCTTCAGCATAAAAGAGAAATTCTCGGTTGTTGGCGGTTTTCGCACCGATTACAACTCGAAGTTCGGGTGGTTCTACACCCCTCGATTGCACCTGAAATACAATCCCACCAACAAGACCGTGCTGAGGTTGACCGGAGGCAGAGGCTACCGAACTTCAAACATCTTTGCCGAGAATAGTGGACTCTTGGCCAGTTCACGAGTGGTCAATGTGCTCGAAGCATTGAACCCGGAAGTATCTTGGAACTATGGCATCAGCGCATCACATCAGTTCAGCGTATTCGGAAAACCAGCTTCTGTCTATACCAGTTTCTATCGTACCGATTTCGAGAACCAGGTGATCGCTGATCTCGATGGCGGTGCACAGACCATCAATGTTTACAACCTGCGAGGTGCGTCTTATTCGAACAGTTTGCAGAGCGAATTGAGCTACGAACCCGTTAAGCAGTTTGAAGTGAAGATCGCCTATAAATGGAACGATGTGCGATTGAACACAGGGGGGCAAATGCGAAGCAAGGCCCTACTGATGCAGCATAAGTTCCTCGTCACACTAAGTTATGCCACCAATTTCAATAAGTGGCAGTTCGACCTGAATATGAATGTGAACGGACCTGCTAGAATACCGTCAACCGCCACCAACCCAGAAGAACATCGCCTGGCTGGATCATCGCCTTGGTCCGCGATGCTCAATTTGCAGATCACCAAACGGTTCAAATGGTTCGACCTTTATGGCGGGGCCGAAAACATCACGAACTTCCGCCAGAAAAATGCCATCATTGCATCGCACGATCCTTATGGCCCGTTCTTTGACGCATCGTTGGTGTGGGGTTCTGCCATGGGAATAAACCCTTACCTCGGATTACGATATACCTTTAAATGATAATGAGATGAAAAACATATTGATAACCATGTTTGCCACACTGAGCCTGAATGTGGCCGTGGGACAGAATAAGATTGAAACTGTAAAGATCAAGACCTCGGCCGTTTGCGACATGTGCAAGGAGACTATCGAGAAACAACTGACGTTCACCAAAGGCGTGACAGCAGTCGATCTGAATGTGAAAACCGCCATTGCCACGGTAAGTTTCAAGTCGGGCAAAACAACGGTTGAAGCCATTCGAAAGGCTATTAACGTAGTGGGATATGACGCGGACGACAGTCCTGCCGACCCTAAGGCCTACGAGAACCTTCACGGCTGTTGCAAGAAGGATTCGCATTGACCGCTTAAGTACATTTGCCGCATGCAGCAGATTGCCATTTTTGCATCCGGAACAGGTACCAATGCAGCTCGCATCATCGGTTATTTCAAGGGACATCCCACCATAAGGGTGTCCCTTGTCCTTTCCAACCGGGCGGAGGCGGCCGTGCTTGCAAAAGCAGCCGCTTCAGGTGTTCAGTCGGCCACGTTCAACCGCGGTGAATTCTATGAGACCAACGATGTTGTTGATAGGCTGTTGTCCAAGGGAATCACTCACGTGGTGCTGGCAGGCTTTCTTTGGAAAGTTACAGATGCGTTACTGAAAGCATTTCCCGATCGAATCATCAACATTCATCCTGCACTGTTGCCCAAATTCGGAGGGAAAGGCATGTATGGATTGAACGTGCATCGGGCCGTTAAGGAAGCTGGCGAACATGAGACCGGCATCACCATTCATTTGGTGAATGCTGATTACGACAAGGGACGCGTGCTATTTCAGGCCAAATGCCCAGTTGCGGAAAATGACTCGGCCGAAACAATAGCAGCAAAGGTTCATGAATTGGAATACGATAACTTTCCTCAACAGATCGAACGTTTTATCTTAGGCGAATGAAAACACTTGCAGCTGCACTTTTGATCGTTCTGATGCCGTTCCACGATGGCAACTGGGAATTGAGGAAGGATAAGGATGGGATAAGGGTCTACACCAAACATGTGGAAGGGTCGGGACTGAAGGCCATCAAGGCCGTGACCACCTTCCATGCGCCTTTAGAAACCTGTGTGGCCGTGCTGCGCGACATTCCTCACCTTACCGAACTTTTTCCGGACACGAGAGGAGTAAAAAAGGTGTCGCAGGGTGAAACCGAACAGATCCACTACATGGAAATGGAAGCCCCTTGGCCGGTGGCCGACCGCGATGGTGCTTTCAGATTGGTGTACGATTATGATGCCGCAACCAAAACCGTGGTGGTTGATGCGAAGATAAAGCCCGATGCTTATCCTGTGCAAGATGGAATGGTGCGTCTGACCAAAGGAGGCGGAACTTGGACATTCAAAAGCCTCGATGAATCGCATACCCAACTCGAATACTTCTTTCATGGCGAACCGGGCGGTAGTATCCCAGCATTCTTGGCCAATTCAGTGGTCGAGGAAAACCCCTTGAAAATGATGATGAATTTCCACCAGCTCGTTAAGCTCGAACGCTATCAGGGCAAGAAGTTCAGCTTTATCAAGTAGCGGTCCTAGCGGCCCAATTTGCTAGAAACCATCACTGGTTCATCTTGAAGTGCGGGGTTCAGACTTAATGGGCTGGTCTAATTCTGCTCCAAGATCTGGAAAAGTTCGTCCAATTTTGGGGTGATGATGATCTCGGTCCTTCGGTTCTTGGCCTTGGCCTCTTTGGTGTCGGCCGCGTCCAATGGTGCGTATTCTGATCGTCCGGCTGCCGAAAGCTGAGCCGCTTTGATCGAACTGTTGGCGGTAAGGATCTTTACAATGGAAGTGGCACGTTTTACCGAAAGATCCCAGTTGTCCTCAATGGCACCGCTGCCCTTGTAGGGCACATTATCCGTGTGTCCTTCGATCAGAATACCTACTTCAGGTGCGGTTTCGAGCACTTTTCCGAGTTTTTTCAGGGCGTCCTGTCCCTTTGCGTCCACCACCCAACTGCCCGATTTGAACAGTAATTGTTCTTCCAACGAAACGTAAACCTTTCCGTTCTTCTGCTCAACGGTCAATCCTTGATCGGCAAAACCAAGTAGGGCGTTGGAGATTTTGTTCTTAAGTGCCACCACCGCGCTGTCTTTTCTTGAAAGAACGCCTTCTAAGTCGCTGATGCGTTTAGAACGGGCCATCAGTTGCATTCGGCTGTCTTCCAGCTCCGACTTCGATCGGTCCAATTCGGTTCTCATACGGTCAAGGTTGCCTTCTCGGTTTGCCAGCGCAAGTTCCAATTTGTGTAGTTCATCTTCGCGAACCTGAACATGATGCCGGGCATCCTGTAATTCCCGGGTCAATTTTTTGGTGTCTTCCGCATTTCCTTCACGAAGCTTGCTCATCTGCTCCAGCAGTTGCTCGTAGGTGCTGTTCAGTCGGTCGTGGTTGGTGGTCATTTTGGCCAAGGTAGCC
>CAMCFW010000220.1 GCA_945874195.1 Chryseobacterium gleum | reverse complement strand
CGCATGTTGCCGAGAAACTGAACGTAATTCCCGAGCCCGACCGATTGTTCGTCCAGCGCGAAAAAACGCTGATCGGAGCGGCCGATATTCAGCCGTTGGATACGAACTATCGGTCCACTTCAACGGTCATCGGTTTCAATAACGACCTTTTTGACCACTTGCGCGGCCTAATGCCAGAAAGGCTGGACAAACTTTACGAGAATTGCCGGCAGATCGCAAAAAACGAAGAAGAAGGGCTGGTTTCCGTCCGGTTTTTCCGCGATCAAGGAGAAGATCGTTCAAGAACGGTTTACGATGCTCAGGTCTTGGAACAGACCCGGATCTGGATCGATCAATGTCTGGAAGATGGATTCCGTCATGGCGATGTTGCGATCCTTTGCCGTTCAAACAAGGAAGCATTCAGTTCGGCCGATCACCTCGTTGGACTTGGCTACAAGGTGGTTTCAAGCGAATCGTTACTGATCAACAGTTCGCCCAAAGTGCGCTTACTTGTGAACATTGCGGTATTCTTGTTTGAACCGGAAAATGGAGTGAACAGGGCCGAGCTGGCAAGGCAACTTTGGGAAACCACCCAAAGCAAAGAGGCGCTTTCGGATTTTCTCATGCGTTCCGATGCGTTTCACATTCGACAATTGCTTACGACCAATTTCCCGCATTTGGATCTGAACGATCTATATCGACAGGATCCAATGTCGTTCTTCTCCATTTTGGCGCACGAGGTTGTTGGAAACGAGGCCGATGCCTACGTGAGTTTCTTTTTAGACGAAGTGCTCACTTTCAGTCAGAAAAAGAAGCGGTCACTTTCGGACTTCATAGAACATTGGCTGGGCAAGAGAGACGACCTTTCCATTGCGTTGGAAGAGAACGATCAGGCCATCCGCATCATGACCATCCATAAAAGTAAAGGGTTGGAATTTCCTGTGGTCATTCACCCCTTTGCCGATTACGCCACAGGCAAATTGAGCAATTCCATTTGGGCCTATGTAAAAGACGAAGAGCTACTGCCATTGGACCGACTTAGGCTTCGTGTGGGGAAATCATTGAACGATACCCCGTTTGAAGAAGATCTGAATTTGGAGAAATCGTTGAGCGCCATGGACATGTTCAATCAGCTTTATGTGGCGCTGACAAGGGCGAAAGACAGACTCTACGTGTCCGGAAAACTGAAAAAGGATCCGAAGAAAGATCACGACCCCACCTCTGCAGTTCAGTTCATCAGAAAACACCTTCTCGATTCGGGAACCGTGAACGATGAGGATGACCTCTTCATCACCGGAAAACGAAACCGCAAGGACCGGGAAGAAACAACCAGACCAAGTTTGAAGCTTGAAACCCATGGAAACCCCTACTGGAAAGATCGTATACGAATAGCCAGTCCACGTTCAGAAGCCGATGTCACAACGGGCGAAGCCAGTCCTCGCCAGATTGGCATTGCCATTCATGATGCCATGGCGCGCATACGAACAAATTCTGATATTGAACAAGCCGTGATCGGACTGGTGGAATCTGGCCGGACCAATCAGCGCGATTCAAAAGAACTGGAGGTTAAAATTCAGAATCTGATAAACAGAGGGACACTGAAACACCTTTACGGTGAAGGAATCACTATTCGGAACGAAACCGACATTCAATTGGAAGATGGCAGTTGGCTTCGGCCCGACCGTGTGGTTACAAAAGACCATCAGGCGTGGGTGCTCGACTATAAGACCGGGGAAGAACGCCCTGAACACCGAAAGCAGATCGGTCTATATAAAACCGCACTCAGCCAACTTGGATTTGATGATGTGAAAGGTATGCTGGTGTATATTGAGAATGAAAATGTGATTGAGATCTGATTCCTGACCCTAACTTCGCGACCCGTTGGGCGCATCGATCACATGAACTTTCTCACTCGCTTCGGATATTTTGCTTTCGGCCTTGGTCTAGGTTGTATGTTGGTCTATATCATGCTTATCCGCAACCGGACCGATCTTCCGGCATGGCTGCCTGGCGACAGAGTGATACAAGACCTGGCGGTCGACTCGGTGATCATTGACGATGGCATAACTCTACCTTTCCCGGATTCGTTGCTCATAGCGCGCATAAAGGCTTCAGATGTGAAGTTTGACGAAAGCATTGTGCGGGATGTGACCTGCAAAGAATATCAGCTCGAATCGGAGGCCGAACGAATGCGTTTCAGGCACTGCCGAACCGAAATTAGACTGATAGGATACGAAGCGATCAGGTGATCGGGCTACTTCAAGGTTGCAGCCTTGGCCTTGATCTTTTCACTTTCTGGGAAGAATTTCAATCCCCAACCGATGGTCTTCTTGGCCGAATCGGCATAGTTCTGTTGCATCATGATGTCGGTCCATCGCAATAATCCATCTTCCAATACGGGGCCCGATGCCTTGCTGGATTTGTATTTGGGATCGGCATATTTGACCACAAGGCCTTTCATGGCATCGGTAATGTCACGTTCGGCCTGACCTGTGTTGCGATTGATCTGTTCAAGCACTCCTTTAAAAAACAGAAGGTTGTAATCTTCGGGTATGGCCTTGGTCATGTTCTTATAAGCGGTCACAGCATTTCTCATCTTCTTTTCGTCCGATAGCCATTGCGCAGCATCAGCAATTCCTGCCTTCTTAAGGTCTTCGAAGAAATCGGCATTATCGTCATACCAAGTTCCCTCTTTGTCTTTCTTAATGATCTTTGAAGCATACTTCATTGCATCTGCCAAGGCTTTTGGATATTCTGCCTGCATTTTCTCGTCATTCATTTGGCTGATCTCGTACCAGGCCATGGCTATGTACATATAAATTTCAGGGTCTTTGCTATACTTATCATCTTCAATCATGTTCATGCCTTTGTAGGCCACGTCCTCATATTTTTCTTCCATAAAAAGCTTTTCAAGCTTGTAGTTCATGCCGCCCACCACCTGGGCAAAAAGCTGAGTTGAGAACAGAAAGAAGGTGAGTGAAAGGATGATCCTGATAAAAGTTGGCATGTTTGAAATTATATGACGTTGATAGGCGCGAAAATAAGCAACTATCATGCTAAAGTAGAATCGGCCTATATAAGTTTAAGGCTTCCCGTCAAAAAAGAACAGATCAGGTTCCCCACTGCGACATAATTCTGTGAGCATGAGACTTCGTTCTCTTTCACTTGGACTTTAATTTCAGCGTTGTGAATCAGAACTTATATTCTCATCGACCTGATTTGTTTTACTTTGGATGTCCTTAAAAACAAACAAACATGAGATCATACACATTCGTTATTGCATTGACCATCCTATTTGTAGGCTGCGACCAACGAGAGAAAGAACTTGAACAGAAACTGACCGAATTGGAGCAATTATCGGCACAAAAAGATCAGGATATTGATTCGTTCATCGCATCGCTTACAGACATCCAGTCCAATCTTGATAGCATCAAAGACCTTGAAGGCATCATTACGGCAAGGGCCATTTCAACTGGAGAGAATAAACAGACGGCCGAAGACGCTATCGTGAACGACATGATGCTCATTTACGAGAACATGAAGCGCACGCGCGATCAGATCGGAACGCTGGAGAAGAAGTTAGAACAGAGCTCCATTGCTTCCGACAAATTGAAGGCCCTCATCAGCAAATTGAAGAAGGATATTGAAGATAAAGACGCTGAGATAGTCAAACTTAAGGAAGGTCTTGCCCAATCGAACATCTACATAGACCAACTGATGTCGAGCGTTGACCGATTGGCGGTTGAGAACGAGCGAAGAGTTCTTGTAATTCAAGAAAAGAATCAGGCTCTGCAAGAAAAGGAAGACGAAATACAGACCGCTTATTGGGTGGTTGGAAACACCAAGGATCTTAGAGCAAAAAAGGTGATCGACAAGGAAGGAGCGTTTCTTGGTCTGGGTGGCGTGAAAGTGTTGTCTGTAGACATGAATCTGGCTGACCTTACAGAGATCAATCGCCAGCAGGTGAAGGAAATGGAGATCAACGCGAAGAAGGCCGAATTGGTCACCCCTCATCCGAAAGATTCTTACGAATTCGTTGAGGAAGGAAAAATGATCACAAAACTGGTCATTAGCGATCCGGACATGTTCTGGAAGACCTCTAAGGTGCTGGTGATCGTGACCAACTGATACAGATTTCAGAATGAATTCGCAGCAATTCGCCCAACAGTTTCTTTTAGGCGAAGTTGAAAAGATGAAGGCGGCAGAAGTCCGCCTTCATCTTTTATCTGCCATGGTGCATGGCATTGAAACGGCCGGGGCACTGCTGGACACGCTGCCGTTCAAAGCGAAGGGTCAAGGCAAGAAAAGATTCGCACTTGCCTTGAAAAAATTATTCCCTTCAGGCTATTTGGAAGCTGGAAACAAGTTGGATCTCTACGGCCTACTTCGCAGTCATATCTCGCACTCAATGCTTCCCGCGCAACAGATCCAAGTTCATCTAGATAGGGAAGATCTGCATCTCAATTACTCAGAGAAAGTGATTCACATTAGTTTAGAGGCATTCTATAACGACTATCAACGTGCAATTACCTCTCTGATAACGCAACTAGAATCGGGCAAACTCAAAGAGAAGGTTATTCAATTCGATAATCTGAAATTCAAAAAGCAATAATGCCTCTGAACGACATTCGAAACCGAGAGGACATTGAGCTGATCGTCAGTAAGTTCTACGGGCTTTTGCTGGTAGATGATCTTGTGGGTTTCCTGTTCACAGAAACAGTGCAGCTGAACCTAAGCGAACACTTGCCCAAACTGGTCGACTTTTGGGAAGACCAATTACTTGGCAGCAATAAATACG
>CAMCFW010000219.1 GCA_945874195.1 Chryseobacterium gleum | reverse complement strand
GGCTTGGTGTGCGCGATTCGTTGATTCTCGAATTCTCGCCCACCATCATCAGCATCATCCTTGCGGGCAAGGTGGGGTCGAGCATTGCCGGAGAGATAGGCACCATGCGCGTCACCGATCAGATAGATGCCTTGGACATCATGGGTGTCAATTCTACCAATTACCTAGTTGGCCCTAAGATGATCGCAGCGGTCATCTGCAACCCATTCATCGTCATCATGAGCATGATACTCGGTATTTTCGGTGGCTATTTGGCGGGGGTGCTAACGGGCGAAGTTTCGGGCAGCACCTATATATATGGCATCCAGTTCTTGTTCCAACCTTATTACGTGACCTACGCGCTCATCAAAACCATGGTGTTTGCCGTGGTGATCACAACAGTGCCGGCCTATTTCGGTTATCACACATCGGGCGGAGCCTTGGAAGTGGGCAAGGCAAGCACCGTTTCGGTGGTCTACAGCATTGTCATCATCCTCACGTTCAACCTCCTCCTCACTCAAATGTTGCTTCAATGATCGAAGTAAAGGGCTTGAATAAGAGCTTTGGCGAGAACCATGTGCTCAAGAACATCGATGCGCAGTTCCACAAAGGGCAGGTGAACATCATTATCGGGCAGAGCGGTTCGGGCAAAACGGTGCTCACCAAGTGCATGGTGGGGCTTCACGATGTGGATAGCGGCACCATAGAATACGATGGGCGCGATTTCGCATCCATGTCGTTCTCCGAGAAGAAGGAGATAAGGCAGGACATAGGCATGCTCTTCCAAGGCGGGGCGCTGTTCGACTCGATGACGGTGGAAGAGAACGTGATGTTCCCGCTGTCCATGTTCACCGAAAAGACCTTCGAAGAAAGACGCGAACGCGCCCAGTTCTGCCTCGAACGGGTAAACCTTCACAATGCCTCCGCCCTCTTCCCCTCCGAACTGAGCGGAGGCATGAAGAAACGCGTGGCCATTGCCCGCGCCATAGCCATGAACCCCAAATACCTCTTCTGCGATGAGCCCAACTCTGGCCTCGACCCGAAGACCGGGCTTGTGATCGACCAACTCATCCGCGAGATAACCGAGGAATACGACATCACCACCATCGTCATTACCCACGACATGAATTCCGTGATCGAGATTGGCGACAACATCCAATTCATCTACAAGGGCGAAAAATGGTGGGAAGGCTCCAAGGAGGAGATTCTGCGCACCGAGAACCAGGAGGTGATCGACTTTGTCTATGCCTCCAAATTCATGAAGAAGGTACGTGCCGACCTGGCGAAGTAATTCTGCAAATTCTTCTCGGAACATGTTCAGATGAGATAGAATAAGGCAGATTCCTATTCAATTATCAAGTCCGAATAATCGGTTTTCCATTCACATGCAACAAACAAAAAAAGGGCGGCCCTGCACATGCAGAGCCGCCCTTTTTCATGCTTCGTTTTATCGGTTTTCCTTATTTCAGGATCTCCATCTTCTTGGCCATTCTTCTACCATCGGCATCAATGGTGTAGATGTAAGAACCTGCGCTGAGCGTTCCGGCAGGCACATTCAGGCTGTGAATTCCGCTTGCTTTGGCTCCTTGGGCCGAAGTGTAGGCCAATTGTCCGCTAAGGGTGTAGATGTTCAGGTCCACATTCTTCGCTGCTGTTTCCAAACCATATTGAATGGTCACGTTATCTGAAGAAAGTGCAGGATTTGGGAAGGTGGTCACTTTCACACCGTTCATGAAACCTTGTTCTTCAATGCCCACTCCGCTTTCGGCCACAACTGCAAAAATGGCCAGGTTCACATCCAACCCGCCTTGTAGCATGGCTGTTGTTTTGGCCCAAATGCGTTGTGCGTTGGTTGCTGTTGGAGCAGCTGCCAATCGTGTCCAAGTGTAATCTCCATCAGAATCTCCGTCCTCATCGGCCAAAAGCACCAAGGTGTCAGACGTGGCGCTGTATAATGGAGAAATATCGAGGCTGATGGCAAAATCGGCCCCTACCCATGCTTCTGTTGTAAAATCGACAAACGAAAGACTTGGAAATGCCGTGTCGGCATCGGCAAAGGCAAGGTTGGCTGTTGCAAGCGCTGCCGAAGCAGGACCAGGAGCGTCTGTAGCGGCTGAAGCCGGATCGCTGATGGCGCGGTTTGGGGCCACCATGTGCAGATTCACTTTTGCATCGGCCGGTGATCCACTCACATCTTCCTTATGACCGAAAATGAAACCTGCACCGATAACGGTATACGGGTCGTTGAGGATGAAGCCACGGGCATACTCCAGATTATACTGGTGTTGTACGGGATTTGCAGGATTCACGAGGTCGTTCGATCCGAACACGTAGCCCGACTGTGCAGAATACAGAATAAGATTGGCGCCAAGTTCGTCAAAACCCAAGGTGTCGGTCGGGTCGGCTGCAGCAACGCTATGGACTGGTGTGAAAACACCTTTGGCAACCGCTGTGGTCACCTCTTGTTTGATCATGCCTTGTTGAGCGAAGGCAGAAGCTCCAACGGCAAGGGCAATAACTGATAAGTAGATTTTTTTCATTGTAAGGAGTTAAGGTTTTATTAAGTGCGGCTGAAATTAAAAATAAACCGAACGTGCAAATGTTAAAATGCCGATCAGCTCTGCATTTTCTCCCACAGCACATCCTTCAATTCTTGAAGGCCTTTTTGGCTAACGGAAGAAAAATAAACCACCGGTATGTCAACATTCACAGATCTTTTCACCTCTGCCTCCAGTTCGGCATCCAACATGTCGCATTTCGAAACGGCCAGAATGCGCTGCTTGTCCAGCAGTTCGGGGTTGAACTGCGTAAGTTCGTTCAGCAGAATGGCATATTCCTTATTGATATCATCAGCATCGGCCGGAACGAGGAACAACAGGATGGAATTGCGCTCGATGTGCCGCAGAAAACGAAGCCCGAGTCCCTTGCCTTCGTGCGCACCCTCAATTATTCCTGGAATATCGGCCATCACGAACGAGCGGTCGCCCCGATAGTTGACAATTCCGAGGTTGGGTGTAAGTGTGGTAAATGGATAGTCGGCAATTTCGGGCCGGGCAGCAGAAACCACAGAAAGCAGGGTCGATTTTCCCGCATTCGGAAAGCCCACCAGACCTACATCGGCCAAAAGCTTCAATTCAAGTATCTTCCATTCTTCGCGGCCGGGCTCTCCGGGCTGTGCGTAGCGTGGTGTTTGGTTGGTGGGCGATTTGAAATGTGTGTTGCCCTTACCTCCACGCCCGGCCTCGGTCAGAATTCTGCGTTCGCCATCGGTTGTTATTTCGAACAGGATCTCGTTCGTTTCGGCATCGCGCACCACGGTTCCCAACGGAACATAGATCACCTGATCCTCTCCGCTTGCCCCTGTTGATTGCGATTTTCCTCCCGATCTTCCGGGTTCGGCAATGATGTGCTTCATATAGCGCAGATGGAGCAGGGTCCATAACTGCGTGTTTCCTTCTAGGATGATGTGCCCGCCACGTCCGCCATCTCCTCCATCGGGTCCGCCTTCGGGCACGCTTCGCGAACGGAACAGGTGCTTTGAACCGGCACCGCCTTTCCCGCTTCGGCAGCAGATCCGTACGTGGTCTATGAAGTTGGTTTTCATCCTAAAATAGAAAAGAGAACCATGAGAGTGGCTCTCCTTCCGGTCCAAAGGTTAATGTATGGGTCAGCCTCTGTCGATGGCCTGACAGATGCGTTGGAAGATCTCATCAATGGTCCCGATACCATCAACCAGACGCAATTTTCCTTGCGCGTTATAAAAGTCGGCCACCGGAGCGGTCTGTCTTTTATAATTGGCGATACGGTTCTTGATGATCTCGGGGTCGGCATCGTCTGCCCTGCCCGAAACTTCGGCACGTTTCAGCAATCTCGCTCTAAGCGCCTCTTCGGGCACATCGAGCGCCACCATCATGGAAATGGAGTCTCCTTTCTGTGCCAGAAATCTGTCCAATGCTTCGGCCTGTGCGTTTGTTCTTGGAAATCCATCATAGATCACCCCTTTTGCGTTGGGATGTTTCGAAACTTCGTTCTCAAGTATGCGGATGGTCACATCGTCTGGCACCAGGTCTCCTTTGTCAGAATAACTCTTGGCCAGTTTTGCTAGTTCCGAATTGGGGTCGAGTGCTCTGAAAACATCGCCAGTGGAAATGTGCACCAGGCCGTAATGACCGATCAACTTTTCCGATTGAGTACCTTTTCCGGCCCCCGGAGGGCCAAACAACACTAAATTCAACATGCTCTACTAGTTTGTTTTGATCTGATAGATTGCCGGAAGGTTTCTTCCAAGTCCGTCATAGTCCAGTCCATAGCCTACCACAAACTTGTCGGCTATCTCCTTGCCGATATAATTCACCTGATAGCTTCCTTTAAAAGCCTCGGGTTTGAAAAGCAGCGTGCAGATCTTTACTGAAGCTGCTCCTCCGTCCTTCATCTTCTGTTTGATGTCGCCCATCGTGTTGCCCGTGTCGACAATGTCTTCAATGAGCACCACGTGCCTTCCGGCCACATCGGTACCGATGGGCATCATTTCCTTCACTTCTCCGGTGCTCGATGTTCCGCGGTACGAACTGACCCGCAGAAAACTCACCTCGCAATCGATTGAAACTTTCTTGATAAGGTCTGAAGCGAACATGAAGGCACCGTTGAGCACCACTACGAACAAGGGTGTTTTTCCCAGATAATCGATGTTGATGCGAGCGGCCAATTCACTCACCATTTGCTCCACTTCGGCCTCGCCTAGGTAGGGCACAAAATGCAGATCATGAAGTTTTACGTTTGTGGCCATTTTCGGGGCTGCAAATGTAGGCAAAGAA
>CAMCFW010000218.1 GCA_945874195.1 Chryseobacterium gleum | reverse complement strand
GGCATTGCGTGGGATCACGTGAACGTGTTTCCGACCTTTGACAACTATGTGGAACAGTTCAGGATATTCGTAGATCTGATTGAGCCGAACGGCAAGTTGATCTATTGTTCGGCCGATGAGGAAGTGAGGAAAGTGGCCGAGCAGGCAAGTAGCGCTATCACGAAACAGGCCTACGCCATTCCGGCACACGAAACCATCAATGGCCGAACATTTCTGCTGACCGAAGCAGGAAAAGTGCCGCTGAAAGTGTTCGGGAATCACAATCTGATGAATTTGAACGGGGCACGCATGGTGTGCAATGCAGTGGGGGTTAGCGACCAACAGTTCTATGACGCCATTCGGGATTTCACGGGGGCTTCGAAGCGCTTGGAACTGATAGGCGAGGGGGCAAGCACTTCGGTTTACAAGGATTTTGCCCACTCGCCATCTAAACTGAAGGCCACCACGGCTGCGGTTAAGGAGCAGTTCACCGATAGGAAACTGGTGGCCTGCATGGAGTTGCACACCTTCAGTTCGCTCAATCAGCAGTTTCTTTCGGAGTATGCTGGCAGCATGAATGCGGCCGATGTGGCCATTGTTTACTTCAACCCCAAGACCTTGGAACACAAAAAGTTGCCACCGCTGAACGAAACTGAGGTACGCACCTGTTTTCAACGCGATGATGTGGCGGTTTTCACCGATAGTTCGAAACTTGAATTGTGGCTAAAAGCGCAGGATTGGAAGCAGAAGAACCTCCTACTGATGAGTTCTGGAACGTTTGACGGCATTGACCAAGTGGCTTTGGCCAAGGCGGTTGTCGCTTAAGTTATCTGCGCACCAGCACCGAAGCCAAAATGGAGCTGATGAAGCCCGTGAAGAGGTTTCCGAGCAGCACCACTAGCACTTGCGAAGAAGGAGAATAGATCTGCTTGGCCAGGTCAAGTTGTTGTTTGCTCTGTTCCAAGGTCATTTCGCCAAGGGCAATACTGGCGTTCATCTTTTCGGTGAGTTCCAACAGGCGCGATTCCACCAATGGGCCGCCATAAAAGTGGAAGAGGACGTAGGTTATCAAGGCCAGCAGAAAGGTGTACATGGCCACGGGTTTCATGCCCGACTTGATCTTTTCGGTCATACTCAGTGTGCTTTCGCTATTTCGCACCAGCACCGCCATGTAAACAGGCACAAGACTGAGCACCAGCAACATGTCGGCAAAGAGGGTGCGGGCCACCACAACGGTAAGGTCCGTACCCGTGGAGAAGTAATAGAGATTGACGGCAGTGGCCAACGCCAACGCCATCAGCGTTACGATTATAGGATTCTTAAGCAAACCTTAGGCTTTCACCAACTTCGGAAAACGGAGTTCGGCCAATTTGAAACTACCGAACAACACAGCGGTGAAAAGCAGGTCGCCAGCAAAAGTTCCTCTAAAGAAAGGAAGACCCAGCGCATAGCTGTTCAACAAGCCTGAAAGGTCTTGAGCATAGAATGGGCTACCATACCAAACGGCTGCATTGGTCACCAAGAAGAACAGAACCGAACCTACCAATGCACCGCACATTGCCGACAACATGGTCGGGTTCTTACGAATTGCTTGACCGAGAAGAACAATGGCAAGGAAAGAGCCATAAACAGCCCACATGGTATCGTGAAATCCGATCACCAGATCAGTAAGGAACAAGATGGACAGGGGAGCCAAAAAAGCAAGTCCCCGATTCTGGAACATGGCACCACCGAATAACGCGATGGCCGCAATGGGGGTGAAATTGTATGGAAGGATGCCAGAAAGTCGGAGACCAGCGGCAATGAGTATCAGTACGAGAACGAATAGATTCCTTGAATTCATCTGCTTGATTAATTTGTGGCTAAGTTAATATCTATGACGCGGTTTTTCGATGATGGCGGATGAAGTTTTCAAGGTCTTCGGCCCCCAGACGCTTTGCAATGATCTTCTTTTCCTTGTCCAATAGATAGATGACAGGCGTGGAGTAGATGTCGTAAAGGTATTTATAGGCCGTTTTCTGGCCTGGATCTTCAACGTTTATCCAGTTCAATTTGTTCTCGTTGATGTATTTGATCCATTCATCACGGTCCTTCTCGTTGGTGTTCACAGCATATACTTCAACATTCAGTTCCTTCTTGAATTTGTCGTAGAATTCCTTCAGCACCGGGGTTACTTTTTTGCAAGGTCCGCAATCTGGATCCCAGAAATAGGCAATCGTGTAATCGGTTGGAAAGGAATGAAGGATCTGAATTTTACCCGTGGTATCGTTCATGATCAGGTTAGGAGCGGTGTTTCCGATAAGCGTAAAGGTGAGCTTCTTGGCTCGGTCGCTGATCTTGGCGATGGTGGTCGAATCGGCCCAATAAGCCTGCCCTGTCATGTAATAACTCTTGGCCATGTGCACAAAAACGGCATCCATTCCCATCTGTTTCGAAGTTTCGAAGTGGCTGGTGATCCAGAAGACGGTGTATTTGAACAGTTCCTTGTTCTGTCTGGTTTTTTCAATCAGCTTAGATGCTTCAACTATCACAGAATCAGGGATCTGATGAATGGTCTTGGTCATGAAACGTTCCAACTTGCTATGATAGACCGGTGTTTTCAGAATGCGGTCATCCGTAAAATCTACCAGATCCCAATAATGATCCTTGAAATAGCGCCAAGCGAAGGTGCTGTCTGGGCGGCCATTCTCCAAGATCGGAGCTTCGGGCACGTCTGGGTCTTTTGAGGCAAGGAAAACCTTGGAAAGCAAGGCTTTGGGGTAATCTGCAAGAAACTTGTTCTTGTAGGCCTTCACTTCCTCCTCGATCACGTTCATTTTTGTCTGAATTTCTTTGAATTCAGGTGTATCACGGAATCCGAGACTGTCGCCTTTCTGAAGCGCTTCTGTCTGGTCGGAAAGTGGTTTGCTCTTCACCTTCTGGTCGTTAAGGTATTTCAGATAAGCATAAAACCGTTGGTTCTCTTCGTTTCCAGTAACCTTCATGGTGTTGATGGGTGACGAGAATTCGGCATTCATCTTGAATTGCTGATCATCATCTATGATCACCTCGAAATATTTGTTGTCGGGTGGCATCACGGCAATGTAAATTCCCTGTGCAAGCGGCTCCGTTCCTTTGAACACGAACCGACCCTTATCGTCCACGCGCGTACTGTCTTTAATGTATTGCTTGTCTCCGTAGTAATAGGCCAGCACGGCTTTTCCTGTTGGACAGCCCGTAATGGTGAAATCAAGCTCGTAGCCTGATTTTTGAGCAAAGAGTGAGCTGAATGTTGCGATGAATGCTATTGTGATAATCGATCTCCTCATAAACGTTCGTGTCTTAAATTCAAAATGGCGTTCAAAATTAGTAATTCAGAAAGTTATCTTCTGATGGATCGGGCGAATGATTGACGCCTGCGAATGGGCGGGTTGCCGTTCCATGGCTGAGTTTGTAATTATTAACAAATGCGAACGGCAATGGTTGCTGTCAAGCTTTTCCTTCATCAAATTTCCTTCTCACCTCGCCCGCTATCGGAATCTTCTCGCCATTCTCATCTATCCGAACAAAAACCACCTGTGTGGTGCAGACCACCTCTTCCAATTCGGTGTAAACGTTGTAGCGTCTTGCTTCAAGTTTGAGGGCTATGGAGGTGGTTCCCATCGAAAGGGCCGTTCCGTAAATGTTGATGCAATGGCCAACTTTCACAGGGCGTTCGAAGAGGATCTCGGTCATTTTTCGGGTCACCATGTTCGGTGTTTTGCAAATGCGATTGGCCATGGCCACCGCTGCTTCATCAATCCACGAAAGCATTATGCCACCGAACAGATTTCCGTGCACGCCCAGATCGCGGGTCATGCACACTTTGGTCATCAACAATTCCATTCTATGCTCTTGTTTGAGCGGGCAAAAGTAAGGATCAAAGCTTTCGTCCTTTGGCCACGTGAACTTGGCGGTCCACCTTGGTCAGCACCGATTTGTCGATCATCAATCGACTGTCTGAACCGCGCACCAGATCATACACTTTTCCCTCGTAATCGAGTTTACCGACCTTGGCTCCGCTTTCTGTGCGTGTCCATTGTTTGGCCCCTATCTTGAAATAACTGCCAGAGGTCACAACTTCGCCTTTTCGTTCCACGAGAAATGGGATTGAACGACCCTCCCCATCATCAAAGCTGATCTTCAAGGTCTTTTCATCATTCACTTCGCAGATTCCGGGTGTATTGGCCGGAATGATGATCTCTTCTATGTCCTTTCCATTCTCAATGCGCACTTTCCCTTGCGCCACTTTCAATTCTTCTTTGGCCAACTGACGCGCCAGAACAATCTCTTCCGAATTATAGAACTGAACTTTCGAAACATCAATTCCGGCCTTCTCGATCTTCAGTTTCGTATCCACCGTCAGATACATGCGATTGACCGAACACGAAGTGAACAATAAGGCGATGCAGGAAAAAAGAAGGGTGGTTCTCATGATTGTTGGTTTGTGCTTTGCGGAACCAACAATTGTACCAAGTCGGGCCACTATTACTTCAGCTTGAAACTGATCGACTCCATTTGGCCCGAGCCTTCCAATGTTATGGTCAATTCCTTGTCCGCTCTCACGTAAATGATACGCGATGGAAAATCGTTCTCAGGATCAACGAAAGAAATGCTGTTATCGGCAATGACCTGCACGCTGAACGTGGCAATTTTGAACCCGAGGTCAGCCACATAGCGATACGTGCGGTTTCGAAATTCGATGGCCAATTTTTCAGAAAAGACCACAGTTCCATCCTTTAGGGTTGAAGACGTGCCCACCAAGGTCGAATCGTTCAATACCTCCCAACTCTCGTTGACCA
>CAMCFW010000217.1 GCA_945874195.1 Chryseobacterium gleum | reverse complement strand
ACCCCAAGTGGACTGATTGAAAAACAGAATCCGTTGGCACCGTCATCAAACGGGTCGATGAAAATGGCGAAGGCGTCACTGACCGGAAACGAGAAATCGCGTTTAAGGGAAGTGATCACATACTTGCCCGCGATGGGTTCGTGGCAAATGGCCCCGACATACAGGCTCTTGTCATCGTAGGTCATCATCACTTCGGTGAAGGTCTCGGCCAGCGAGCTGTCGTACGGAAAGGTCTGTTGAAAAGCTTTGGCGGTATCGGCCTTCTGCCAATCAGCCTCGTCCAATAGTCCATCTAGAATCATCTTCCCCTCCGCCTTTTGAATGCGCATCATCCGCACCTCTTGAGCAAAAAGGAAGAACGGAAAAAGGAGAAAGAGGAGAACGGGCAGCCGTTTCATGGTTTCACCCCCTCAACTCCGCCCCAACCTCTTTCTCAAAACTCTGCTGGAGTCGTTTCATGGCGCCATCGATGCCCTTGTCGTTGAGAGTGCTGTTGGTGTCCTGAAGGATGAAACTGAGCGCGTACGAACGTTTGCCCTCGGGTATTCCTTTTCCTTCGTAAACGTCAAACAGATCAACCTCTTTCAGCAGGTTGCGTTCGGTCTGGTAGGCGAGTTCCTCCAATCGGCCGTACTTGACGGTGCGGTCCACCAAGACGGCAAGATCCCTTCTCACGGAAGGATATTTCGGGAGTTCGGTGACCTCAAACGCATTCAGGGCTGAAAGTTTGAGCACAAGGTCCCAATTGAAATCGGCAAAGAACACTTCCTGAGCGATGTCGAATGTTGCAAGAATGGAGGGGTTAACACTTCCGAAATTGGCAAGCAGTCGGTTGTCGTTCGTGTGGAGTTCCATGCCGTAATGGAACGTGGTGGTGTCGGCCACATCGTTCAACTGCCCCTTGATCGCCAATCGGTTCAAAATGGACCTGACAATGCCATGGATGTGATGGAACGTGGCGCTTCCAGTTGGTGAATTCCAACGTTCCTTCTGCCATCTTCCTGTGATGAAAATGCCGAGCGAACGGTATTCGGAGTATGGCCAACCGCCCTTTGCATTCTTCTCATACAGATTCCCGAATTCATAGAATTTGCAGTTCAGATTCTGATGGCGGATGTTGCGCGAGAGACTTTCCAACCCACCGAACAGCATGGTCTGGCGCATGGCGTTGAGGTCGGTGCTGAGCGGATTGAGTATCTCGACCTTCTTTTTGGCCTCTTCGGCAAAATGCGTATCCATGTAGGCTGCACGGGTCAGCGAGTTGTTCATGATCTCGTTGAAGCCTTGGGCCGTCAGCGCATCTGAAACCAAATTGCGCAACTGCTCGGGACTCTTTTTGTCGGAAGAAATGAGAGGCACGCGCAACTGGCCATTGCCCTTGATGCGGTCGTAGCCGTAAACGCGTAGAATTTCTTCGATCACATCTGCCTCGCGGGTTACATCGTTCTTAAAGGAAGGCACGGACAATTTCAGTCCGTCCTCACGCTGCTTTTCGATATAAATACCGAGATCATCTAATATGGAAAGCACGGTCTCTTTCGGAATTTCCTGCCCAATAAGGCTGTTAATGTTGGCAAATTTCACTTCCACCTTCTGGTGTGGGATTGGGTTCGGGTAAATGTCGGTGATGACAGAAAGTTTTCCGCCCGCCACCTGCTGAATGAGCAATGCCGCGCGCTTGGCCGCATAGACCACCGTTTCGGGGTCGATGCCGCGCTCGAAACGGAACGATGCATCGGTGCTCAGTCCGTGGCGTTTGGCCGTTTTTCGGATGGAAACAGGATTGAAGTAGGCGCTTTCGAGAAACACATTCTTGGTTTTGGCGGTCACGCCCGAATTCAACCCACCGAAAACGCCTGCAATGCACATCGGGTCCAATGCGTTGCAGATCATCAGGTCGCCTTCGTGCAACTGACGTTCCACTTCATCCAACGTGGTGAATTGCTCGCCTTTCTTGGCGGTGCGCACCACCACATTGCTGTTCTTGATACGGTCGGCATCGAACGCATGCAGCGGCTGACCCATCTCGTGCAATACGAAATTGGTCACGTCCACCACATTATTGATGGGTCGCGAACCGATGGCCTTCAGGCGGCTCTGCAACCACGCGGGCGATGGTTTCACCTCAATTCCCTGAATGTAGAGCCCCACGTAGCGCGGGCAGGCCTCCGCATCCTGAACATCGATCGCAATCGGATTCTCTTTCAGGTCGGCCTTATAGCCCAACACATCGGGCCATTCCAATTTCAGGTTCTCATGACCACCTTTTATCTCTTTGACAACCGCACGGAGGTCGCGCGCCACACCGATATGGCTCATTGCATCGGCACGGTTGGGCGTCAATCCTATTTCCAGAACGAAATCATTCTCAATTTTGAAATACTCAGAAGCGGACGTTCCGACCTTCACATCGGCAGGCAGCACCATGATGCCATCGTGGCTTTCGCCCAGCCCGATCTCGTCCTCCGCGCAGATCATCCCTTCGGAAACCTGCCCGCGGATCTTCGACTTCTTGATCTCGAACGGTTCACCTTCTGAAGGATAAAGCATGGTTCCAACCGTGGCCACCACCACCTTCTGCCCTGCCGCAACATTGGGCGCGCCACAAACTATATCAAGCGGTTCGCCCGTTCCGATGTTCACCTTCGTCACGCTCAGACGGTCGGCATCGGGATGTTTTTCGCGACTGACCACTTCGCCAACGACCAAGCCTTGAAGACCACCTTGAACCGAACAGAACGGCACCACCTTCTCCACTTCCAGCCCACTGCCTGTGAGCAGTTCGGCCGCTTCATGGGCGGTCAAATCAATGGGCAGATATTCGCGAAGCCAGTTATAGGAAATGTTCATGTTCGAGCGTTTGGGCTGCGAATTTACGGTTAGTTGGGGCTTAAGCATGAAGCCCCAACTAAAACCAATGCAGTTTGTGAACTCGAAAGAAAGGTATTCCGATCTTCAATAAAAGAGGCCATCCATGCGTTCGTCACATACCTTTGCATCGATGGCCGAAATAGGGACCGACATAGAGAAAGCAGCGCATCTCCTTAGGAGGGGTAAGCTGGTCGGTATTCCCACCGAAACGGTTTACGGTTTGGCGGGCAATGCGTTCAACGAAGAAGCGGTGCTCCGTATATTCGAAACTAAGAATCGGCCTGAGTTTGACCCTTTGATCGTGCATAGTTCAAGCACCGAATGGGTGAAGGAACATGTGGTGAATCTTCCATCTATTGCCCAAAGGCTGATGGATGAATTTTGGCCCGGACCAATGACCTTGGTGCTGCCGAAAAAACCTATCGTTCCAGATGTGGTCACCTCGGGGTTGGACAGCGTGGCTGTTCGCGTACCATCTCATCTTATGACACAGGCTCTACTTCAACTGGTGGACTTTCCATTGGCCGCACCCAGTGCGAATCCCTTTGGTTATGTTAGCCCTACCACCGCGGAGCACGTGAATGACCAGCTTGGCGACAAGATCGATTACATACTTGACGGAGGCCCGACCACCATTGGCTTGGAAAGCACCATCATAGGTTTTGAAGATGAAAGGCCGATCATTTACCGTTTAGGCGGGCTGAGCGTGGATGTGATAGAGGATCTGATCGGTCCGGTGGAGGTTTCGCTCAACCAGTCATCCGACCCTAAGGCACCCGGCATGCTGAAAAGCCATTATGCTCCTGGCAAACCACTCTACTTCGGAAGACCGGGTCAACTGATTCCCGAATTTGAAGGGAAACGCATCGGATTCCTAGGCTTCATGACGAGGTTAGAATTCATTCCGCCTGACAGGCAGTTAATTCTTTCTCCGCGTGGCGACCTTCACGAAGCGGCCGTGAACCTGTTTGCCTTCATGCGCATGTTCGAAAAATTCCCAGTGGATGTGATCCTGGCCGAACAACTGCCTGAGGTCGGGCTGGGAAGGGCAATCAACGACCGTTTGCGCAGGGCTGCGGTGAATACGTGACCCCGTTTATTCGTATTTGATATTGAACACCTGCCCCTGTGTGATGACAGTGGCATCGGATGGGTCATCCACATTCACGGCTGTGAACTCGAACGTGGCCGAAAGCGTCTTTGCCACCAGATCCACATTAGTGATGTTGAAGGTGCCTGTACTGACCGTGTCAGTATCGAAGGAAACATCATCGATGGTATACACACCTTGGGCTGTGACCCCGGTAAAATCAACGCCTTTCAACAACGGCACAGGCCCAACCACGGGTGGATAAGGCAGATAGACAACGGTAACATTTCCGCGTTCATCACCCAAATGGCACGAGCTGAATGTGAGGTTCAGCAGGCTTCCCGTATGCGAATAGAAACCAACGTAGCATTCTTCAAACATGCCATCGGCATACCAACTGGCCTGTAAATTACCTATGCAATCAGTGTCGTCATCACCGTCCTGATTACAGGCCGAAATGCAGACTAGCGAAAGGAAAAGGAATGCGGATTGTGCGAGATGGATGTATCGTTTCATGCGTTCATGATTGTTCAGACGAAAATAAAAAAGAATTAAGAAACACGTGCCCAGTTCGGGCGGTCTTTCATTTCCTTGATGAGATGCTGTCTGGTAAGTACGTTCTCCGGCTTTTCGAGCTTGGGGTCGCTTGCAAGCAGGTCGATGGCCGCATTACGGGCAGCCTGCAGGATCTGTCCGTCCTTGCTGAGGTTCGATATTCTGAAAACTGGCTGTCCGCTCTGCTGCGTTCCTTGAATATCGCCCGGTCCGCGCAGCTTCATGTCCACCTCCGCAATCTCGAAACCATCGTTGGTGCGCACCATCGTTTCCATCCGCGTGCGTGCTTCCTGACC
>CAMCFW010000216.1 GCA_945874195.1 Chryseobacterium gleum | reverse complement strand
TCAAGGCGCGATGCCCATACGCTCGATCAAGATGTTAAGCTCTATTTCTACAATCAAGTGGTGGCCATGGACGGGTTCATTGCCTGTTGGGATTCCAAGATGTTCTACGATTATGCACGACCCTTCGCTCTAGTGCATCACTACCATGCTGGCAAGACCATAATGGGATGGGGTGGCGAAGGAAAAGGTATGATAGAAATGAAAGGCGAACAATGGCGGCCCTATTCGCCCGAAACCTTCCTCTGCCCTCCTTTTCCGAGCTACGTTTCGGGTCATAGCACCATCAGTGGCGGCTGTGCCGAAGCACTCAAACTATGGACAGGAAGCGACAGATTCGGAGAGTCGGTGCAAGTGGTGGCCGGGGCCATGACCGAACCTGATAATCTGGGAGACACCATAACTTTGGAGTTTCCCACCTTCAGCAGAACAGCCGAAATGGCGGGTATCTCTCGGGTCATGGGCGGTTACCATATTCAAGCCGATAACGTGGCCGGCCTTGAGCTTGGTCGCGATGTGGCCAACGAAGCATGGAAATTCTACCAGAAACATGTTGGGAAATAGCCGTTTCATTTGGAGAACGCCAAATTTCCAAACATCATGAACTCAATTTTCAAGGGGCAACTACCGTAGGCTGTCGCTTAAGTTTTCCTGATTGTTGAGATAAGGCCGCCCAAGACGACACACTTATCGTTCTGTTAATTCTGAATTTCATTTCTCACCATGGTCAGGATGGTGGCAATGGCGCAGGTCTCATTCTCTTGATCATACACTTCCACAAGCCACTTAACGATGCCTTTTCTGATATCATCGGCATCTTTCTTCTCTTGCTGAACCTTTTCTTTACAAGTAAGCCTTACTCCAATGGTCATTCCTGGATACACCGGCTTGGTGAAACGCGCTTCGTCAATGCCATAGTTCAATAGAACAGGGCATTTTCTGTTCTCCACGAACATGCCTGCTGCTTTGCTAAGGATCCAGTAGCCGTGTGCCACTCGGCCTTCAAAGAGCGTTCCGCCCAATGATGTCACATCTGTGTGCGCATAGAAATGATCGCCACTGACGTTCGCAAAATTGATGATGTCCGTTTCGGTAACGGTGTGTTTGTGTGTAATGAGTGTTTCACCTATTTCTACTTCTTCAAAATGCTTCATGAACGGATTTAGCAACACTTCCTTTTGCTTTGCGCCTTGCTGATAAACGTTTGTGATGGCCGTTATCATGCTCGGTGAACCTTGAATAGCTGTCCGTTGCATGTAATGCATCACTCCCCGTTTTCCTCCCATCTCTTCTCCTCCACCCGCTCTTCCTGGACCACCATGCACCAACAACGGCATGGGCGATCCATGTCCGGTACTTTCTTTGGCGCAATCTCCATTCAAAACGAGAACACGTCCATGATAAGAGGCTGCGCCAAGTGCAAAATTCCGTGCGGTCTTCTCATTATCGGTCACAATAGAACAGCACAACGAACCCAATCCGAGTTTGGTGAGCGCAATGGCCTCATCCAAATTCCGATAAGGAATGATGGTGCTTACCGGACCAAAGGCTTCAATATTGTGAACTGCTGAATTATTGAACGGGTCGTCATTGCGCATCAGAATGGGCGACATGAATGCTCCTTTCGAACCATCGGCCCCAATGGCGTTGACCTGATCGAGATTTCCGAAAACGATCTGGTTCTCCTTCATCAGCAAGCTCACCTGTTCCTTCACTTCGCGCATCTGTTCCTGTCCGGCCAGCGCTCCCATTCGCACCCCTTCGGCAGTTGGTGCACCGATAATGGTCTTCTCCAAACGTTGCCCAACGGCAATCTGCACATCTTCAACCAATTTCTCGGGTACGATGATCCTGCGAATGGCGGTGCATTTCTGTCCACACTTCACCGTGATCTCCTTTACGACTTCTTTAATGAATAGCTCGAATTCAGGTGTTCCCGGAACGGCATCTTCGCCCAGAACGGATGAGTTCAAACTATCGGCCTCCATATTGAATGGAACCGAATTGTTGATGATGGAGGCTTTCCCTTTCAAAATTCTTCCAGTTGAAGCCGAACCTGTGAAGGTGACCACATCTTGGCTTTGCACGTGGTCCAAAAGGTCGCCTGCCGAACCGCAGATGAGCTGCAAAGCCCCTTCGGGAACAATGCCTGAGGCAATTATATCTTTTACCATCACCTCGGTAAGAAACGAAGTTACCGTGGCCGGTTTTACAACCGCTGGAACGCCAGCCAGCCAATTCACCGCCACCTTTTCCAACATGCCCCAAATGGGAAAGTTATAGGCATTGATGTGTATGGCTACTCCCTCTTTCGGCACCATGATGTGGTGACCGATAAAGGTGCCGTTCTTACCAAGCGGAGCATATTCTCCATCAACATAAAAACTCTCGTCTCCGAACTGTCTGCGCAAACTTGCATTGGCGAACAGGTTGCCGATGCCGCCTTCAATGTCTATCCAACTATCGATGCGTGTAGCTCCGGTCAGGTAACTTACTTCGTAATACCTCTCCTTTCGCTCAAGCAGATACATGGCCAAGGCTTTGAGCATGAGCCCACGCTCCTGAAAACTCATTTTCCGAAGTGTTTCTCCAGTTTTTCTTCCATACTGAAGCGCACTTTTGAAATCGAGCCCTTTGGTAGTAGCGGTGGCAACAATTTCGCCCGTTACGGAATTGAAAAGCGGGCTACCATCGCCATCGCCTTCCATCCATTTGCCGCTTATATAGTTCTGAAGTTTCATCGTTTAGCTTTATGTTGCCAAATATAACCACGCCAACGGGCAAAGTTCGTTCAACTGAATATGGAACAAGGTGCGATCAACAATTGCTTTCTTTGACACTTCTTAGCTGATCGGACTTGAACAAAGAAGAGAATTCATTGAGGCTGACCACATTGATTGCTGCATTGGTCGCTTTAGTAGCTTACGTCTATGTGGCGCTGAGAGCCTACTATGTTCCACCCTTCTGCGATGAGGTCCTTTCCTTCTTCTGGTATATACTGCCAGGAGATCTCCAGCCTTTTTATGCCCGGATCGATGCCAACAACCACGTCATCAACTCGGCCTTTTCGCGGGTTTTCTACCTTCTTTTTGGCGATGGCATTTTTGTGCTTAGAATAGCTAATCTGTTGGCCTTTGGGGTCTATCTCTTCTACCTATTCAAGTTCAGAACCTTTTTTAAGAACCAATGGGTGTGGTTGACCTGGTTCGGGGCCATGGTGGTGCCGCAATATTTCATCGACTTTTTCCATCTGAGCCGTGGTTATGGTCTGTCGATGGCATTTCTGGTGGCCTCATTCTATCACGTTCTCGCTTTTGAAAAGAACGCCAAAGTGCTGCATTTTGGCATCGCTTGCCTGTTCATCGCACTGGCCGTATGGTCCAATCTGGCGTTAACGCTCACTGCTTTGTTGGTTGGAGCCTGGTTGGCCTATTGTTGGCTTATCAGGCATCGTGGTTCAATATCCACCTCTGCTCACATTATTCTTCTGCTTCTGTTCGTGTCTCTATTTGCTTTGCCATTGATCTCTGCGGTATGGTACGGCTTTGAACTGAAGAATGCTGGTATGTTGTATTATGGTGCCGACAGCGGTTTCTGGGACAAATCCATCATTATGACCGCCAAATGGATCGCTGACGACTGGATACTCGGAGGGGTTCTGGTGATCAACGCACTCTTCGTTTATATCTTCTTGGTTGGCCACAATTACAGGAACAGGATGGAGCCGGGATCAATTGGTCCTCACCTACTTTTTTGGGGAACAGTTGCAGGAATTGTGTTGTTGCATCATCTCATGGATGTGAAGTATCCGGTTGACCGTTCAACCAATCATCTGTTCCTTATGTTCTTCATCATCTTGTTCTTCGAGATCGACCGAAGCAACTTTCAGCCTGCCAGATATGCAGGTTGGGCAATGACCCTATTCCTAGTTTACAATACTGTTGCGAACGCCAACCTCAGATTGACCAGATTGTGGTCCAACGAGCACGTGCCGGTAGAGTATTTCCAAAAAATGATGGATTGGAAAACGACCCATGGCGAATCTCCTTTGGTCACCGCTCACGCGCTACACCAAATCGTTCTCAAGTATTATGATTTTGTCCATAAAGGAGGTCTAAACCTTTTGGATGAACCAGGCCAAGCAAATGGCCTCCAAGATTTTGTGATTGTAAGGCAGGGCAATAACCGTCCAGATTCGCTTCAATACAATACCCTTTTCTATGATGAAAAATCACACACAGGGCTATTTGGACTGAAACACGACCCGAACTGGACTAAGGATTCAGTGATTGAAAATGCCGGCTCAAGCACGGGTTTGGAGTTCATAAACGTGGCCAATTTTGATGTCGCTGAACTTCGTGGTCGCCCCGCTTACGTTAACTTATCGTTCCTAGCCTCATGCGTTTCTGAACTGAAGGACTGGCAATTGATCTACGTTTTAAAAAGTGATTCGGGAGGGGACCTTGAATATTATCGGACAAGCCTCAACACAATTTATTCGATGCCGTTTGAATCGACCACGATCACTTCGAAATGCCTTTTCGGGTACATCCCAGAAAACGCCACGGAAGTCCATGTTTTTCTTTGGAATGTTCAATCAAAACCAATCGCGGTTTCAAATTGCCGTTCGGTGCTATACACGGCCGACCTGGATAACGCGGTTCAATAGGGCGTAAAAAAAGCGGAGCCCTTTCGAACTCCGCTTTTTAAGCATGAATACGATTATCAGTAGCTGAACACTGCGCTGTTGGAATTAGTCCCCACATTCCAACTCACTTTGAATCCGTATGCACAGGTGGTTCCCGAGGTATTCCCTT
>CAMCFW010000215.1 GCA_945874195.1 Chryseobacterium gleum | reverse complement strand
CGACCAACTTCTACTCGCAGGGTGGCCTCGACATTTACGACCGCACCAATACGGGCGTGGTCGGTTTTTCGCACACCTATCTATTCAAGAATGCCAGCTACCTGAAGACCACCGTGGCCGTCAGCACCCAGCTCAATCAGGATGTGGTGGACAGCGTGAACGCCCTCAGGCAGCCCTTCGATTGGTATAAGCAGAACTTTCAGGACCACCGCGTTCAGGGCTCCATCTTCTACAAGCAGAAATTCAACGCGCAGCACAACCTGAAGGTGGGCACACGCACCACAGTTTTCTACACCATTCTGCAGGACAGTGCCTTTATTCCAAGCTGGAACGACTACCAGACCATGACCGATTTTGACGGAGTGACCGCCCTGTTGCAGCCCTACGCCCAATGGCAATGGCGCTGGAACGATTCGTGGACCATGAACACCGGGGTGCACGCGCAGGTGCTAACGCTCAATGGGTCGTACGCCATTGAACCGCGTTGGGGACTGCAATGGAAGCTGAACCCGCGCCATAGGCTCTCGTTGGCCTACGGGCTTCATAGCCAAATGGTGGCCCTCGACCGCTATTTTCTGGTTATGGAAGATTCGTTGGGTAACAAACAGACCCCCAACCGCGACCTCGATTTTGTGAGAAGCCACCACGTGGTGCTGGGCTACGACCTCTCTTTGCCCTTCGACATGCGAATCAAGGCCGAGGCCTATTTCCAATACATCTACGATGCGGGCATCGACAGCGACAGCAGTTCATACTCTTCGCTCAACGTGGGCAGTTTTACGCAGGATGGCCCAGACGACATCATCAATGGTGGAACGGGTAAGAATTACGGGTTGGAACTCACGTTTGAGAAATTCCTGACCAACGGATATTATTGGCTGCTCACGGCCTCGTTCTACGATTCGAGATACACGGCCAGCGATGGGGTGGAGCGGAACACGGTCTTCAATGGAAATTATGTGCTGAATGTGCTTGGAGGCTACGAACTGCGCTTAAACCGCAACGTTCCGCGCGAGCGAGCACCGAAACCCGGCTTCAGCGAGAAGAAACTGAAACGCTGGACCAAGAACGACAACCTACGGAAGGCGACCAAGCATTCGCTTAAATTCGATGTCAAGTTCACACTGGCCGGAGGGTCGCGTTATACGCCCATCGACCTCGAAGCTTCGGCCATTGCAGAGCAGGCCGTTTATGTGGATGAGCGTGCCTACTCCGAGCAGTTTGCGCCCTACTATCGACTCGACCTTGGGCTTACGTATCGAATGAGCCGACCAAAGGTGACGCAGGAATTCACGGCATCGTGTCAGAACGTGACCGATAAGGCCAATCCGCTCTACAATCAGTACGACCCCGACAACAACCGCTTGGTGAATGTGAATCAGCTTGGCATCTATCCGCTGCTGCAATACAGGATCCTGTTCTGAGCGTTCAGCTCACAACCCCCATTTTAAGGGCATATTTTACCAGACCCACCACGTTCTTCACCTCCAACTTCCGCATCAGGTTGCGTTTATGGGTGTCAACGGTCCGCATTCCGCAGTTCAATTGTTCGGCTATCTGCTGGTTCGATTTTTCTTGAGCGATCAGTTGCAGCACCTCGGTCTCTTTCTTAGTGAGTATGGGTTTGGCCGAACCCGTTGGACGGGCGAATACGCCCGACACCTTGGCCAATATATCGGGGCTGAAATGAGGTTTGTTGTTGGCCACATCTTTTATGGCCTTTATGATCTGGTCCTTGGTGGAATGTTTGAGAATATAGCCCGAAGCTCCGGCCTGTAGCACTTCTTTGATGAACTGCATCTCATCGTTTATGGTCACTGCCAGCACTTTCGTGTCGGGGTGCAATTTGCGGATGGCAACGGTGGCCTCAACCCCGTTCATCACGGGCATGTGAAGGTCCATCAGCACCACATCGATCTTTCGGGTGGCGCAGATGTCGAGGGCTTCTTTTCCGTTCGAGGCCATTTCAACCACATGGATGTCGGGCTCGCTCCTAAGCAGTGACGAAAGCCCGTTGCGGATCATTTCGTGGTCATCGGTTATCAGAACTCTTATCATGGCGTTTGTGGGACAAATTTAGGGATCTCGATCGTAGCAACCGTTCCCTGCCCGGGGGCCGAATCGATGTCAACCGAACCATCGAACATTTCGGCCCTTGACCGGATGTTGCTCAAGCCGAAACCTTTGCTGATGCTGCTTGGCTCGAAGCCTTCGCCATCGTCTTCCACCATCAACACAATGGAATCATCGTGATTGATGAGCTGAACGAAGATCTGTGTAGGACGCCCGTGCCGAATGGAATTGTTCAGCAGTTCCTGGCAAATGCGGAACAGGGCCTTTTCCAACTCTTCAGGAAACCGCTGGTCCATGTCCACCATTTCGAGGTCTATCCGCAGTTCGTCCAGAGAATTCCATTTGTCCACCAGGTCTTCGATGGCGGGGCCTAGTCCGAATTGCCATAGCACATCGGGCATCAGGTTTCTGGATATGTTCTTCACTTCGGCAAATGCAATACCCACATTATTCTCCAAGTGCTCGATGTCCTTCAGGTTGACGGGTTCGTTCTTCAAAATGTCGGATCGCATTCTCTGCAGGTTCAGCTTGATAGCAGTGAACAGTTGCCCAAGCCCATCGTGCAATTCTTGCGAAACGCGCATCCGTTCGTTCTCCTGGCCCTCTATCAGTGCGGCCTTGGTCCTTTTTTCAAGGTCTTTCAGCTCGGTTATGTTGCGGGCAATGCAAATGACGGTCAGCACTCGCTTGCTGTAATAGATGGGCGATAGCGATACGCCATAGGTCTGCAGGCCGCTGCCATCCGAAGAGTAGATCCTGAATTCCGATTTAACGGGGGTTCCAGTGGCAAATACATGGTTGAAAATGCTGATGGCCTCCTTCGCTTGATCTTCGGGCATGATCTCGGCAATGGTTTTCCCGGTCCATCGCGCTTTGCGAGGGCCGGTCCGCTTTTCGTTGGTCGAAATGATCTGCCCGTCTGCATTCACGGTCATGATGATGTCGTCTGCATTATCGATCACCGAACGCCATCGGGCTTCTGATGCCGCCAATTCTTCCTGAGCTATTTTCCTTTCGGTGACATCGACACCAACGGCCTGAAACCCGAGCTGTGTTCCCGAATGGCTGAAAAATCCTGAGATGAGCCATTGTTGCCAGACAAGCGTACCGTTCTTATCATAGTTGCGCAATTCCAAGGTCCGAGTAGGTTCTCTGTTTGACAGTTGTGCCAAGGCCAACGTGCATTTTTCCAACTCATCGGGCGGAAAGAGCAAGGCAAACCGTCCGTTTTCCGCAGTGTCTTTGAAGCCGAAGAACTTGGTGAAGGCCAAATTCTTGAAGATGAGCTTTCCATTAGGGTCAAGTCGGCAGATCAACTCGGTCTGTGTTTCCAAAATGCTCTGATTGCGGTTTTTCACAAAGTTCAGTTCTCCAACAAGCCGCTTGTTCTCCGACACATCAACAACGGAGATGATGACCAAGGAAAGGGTTTGTTCGTGTCCGGGCATCACGTTCAGTTTAAAGAGCACGTCTAGCACATGGCCCATGCTGTTGACAACCGATCCCTGCGCCTCAAACTCTGTTTTGCCTTCTGCCAGAGCCACAAACTCTTCCAGAAATATCCCTTCTGATTCGGGCGTGAAATTTCGGATGAGGCTGGAGATGAGGGCTTTTTTGTCTTCCACTCCGTTCAGCGTCAGCGTGGTGAGGTTCACGTTCAACACCTGTATGCGGTCGATGCATTCGTTCAGCGCATCCGGATTCTGAACAAAATGGCGCCTTAGGTCTTTGATCCCATCGGCCTTCAATTGTTCCAAGTAGATCTTAACGGCCGAAAAGTCCTCTTCCCAGAACGAGATGGGCGAGTTTTCGAAAATGAAGCGGTATTTCTCTTCGGTGTCTTTGGTCTCGGTGATGTCTCGAGATACGCCAATCAGGCCGACCACTTTACCAGAGCCATCGAATAAAGGAGATTTGTTGGTCGAGAAATAATGAACGGCATCTTTCAGGTGATGGCGTCTAGCATATTGGATGTTCTTCCCCGTACGGAACAGTTCGGCATCAAATTCCATGATCTGCTTTCCCTCCTCGCCTAGCAGCTCCAGGTCGGTCTTGCCCAGCACTTCTTCAATTGACCGGTTGAGGTAGTGTGCCCCGGATGGGTTGATGCTTACGTATCGACCTTGCAGGTCTTTGGCATAAATGGAATCGGTGGCACCCTGAATGATGCTTGATAGGAGCCGATTCTGTTCTTCCAACTGGTGAAGTCGCTCTAAAAGCTCATCGGCCATCAACTCGTTTGACATGAAGTTAAAGTTAGGAAGCTAAATTACTTTTACGCCATGAGAATGGAACCCATGAAGATGAAAACAAAGTGGTTGGTGCTGTTGATCCTTGCGGGATCGTTAAGTTCGTGTGTTCAGGTTGAACCACTTACGGTGGGTTCGGTGCTGTGTTGCGAGATCAAAAAGGTGTCGAAGGACGAATCTGAAGTAGGCATCACCATCAAGGTGAACAACCCCAACACATTCCCCATTTTCATACAGGGCTACGACCTTGATCTGCGCGTGAACGGAAATGTGGTGGGCAACGTGAAGGACCGGACGTTGAATGAGATCCCAGCAGCATCTTCGCTGGAGAAGACCATTTTTGTGACCACTTCTACCCAGACCTTGGTGAATGGCGCGGTGATGATGGGGCTCAATGCGCTGTTCAGTGGAGGCGGTGCCGCATTGGAAATAGAAGTCGCGGGAACGGTGGAGGGACGGGCAAAAGGAATGTCGAGAAAGGTGAAGATAAATGAAAAG
>CAMCFW010000214.1 GCA_945874195.1 Chryseobacterium gleum | reverse complement strand
AAGCGATGATGATCCCCGTTGCTACAAAGGCCTCTTTGCTCAATCCGTAGCGGATGAGGAATGCACTTCGAAGTGCACCCTGATGACCGCTCAATCCGCCAAAGAAACCACTTATCACGCCCCCTAATACCAGTTTGTTCTTGTTGAATTCCAGTCGTTTTAAGTATGGAATGATCTCGAAAAGAGCGAAAAAGGCCATGAGAAAAGCCACTAGTAATTTGATTGGAAGGATCTGAAATTCGTGCCCGGCCAAATGATAATTGAAAAGTGGTTCGCTGACCGAAAATTGCAACAGAATAGCCGCTCCGGCAAATGCACCCAGGACCGCAGGCCCACCAAAACGTAGCACCACCTCCCAATCGGCCTTCAGCCCCACCAGCCCCATTTTGAACAGGTTATTCAGCAGATGTACAATTCCTGTAATGGCAATGGCCACTTCAATATCGAAAAAGAGCATGAAGGCCGGAGTGAGAATGGTTCCTAGACCGAAACCTGAAAAGAAAGTGAGCAGCGATGCAAATGCCGCTACGAATGCGATAATGATGAAGCTCATTCGATGAATTTCAGTGTTGAGATGTCAGGAATTCACAGTCTCTGATGGCGTCATCAATTTAAATAATACCGGGTAATGTTAGCTTGTAAGCTTCTTCTTCCTTTGTTTCCACATGTGGCCATACAGTTTCGGGAAAAACACGAAGTAGGAGAGTGCCACGGCTAGAAGGAACAGATCTATTAGATCGGGTTCGAAGTTGCGCCATTTCCAAAAGCTGAACATCACCATGAATTCTCCAAGCACACCAATGGGATACAGAAAAATGAAGAACGTGTATCGCGAAAAGGTGATTACAGTTGATGGCCGATTGCTGAGTTCGCTGAGGTAAAAGAGCGCGCGAACGATCTCAGTAATGCTCCAAGCAATGGTTACCACAGCGAATCCAGAACTCAGACCTGATTCTTCGAGGTTAGAGGCAGGTAGCCAATTCAGCAAGAACACAATGAGTAATCGCGAGAAAACTTGCGCGGCCGTTAGAAGCCAGTTGGCGCCTGCAATGCCAATCATCGCGTTCATGACCTCAAACACGGCCAGACCCTGTGCTACGTTCAGCATCATCAGACTTTGCTCATTGAAAGTAAGTCCGTGAAGGAGCGCATGGGCGAAGAAAAGCGACCATGCCACCAACGTGATAAGATTGAAAATGCGAAGCCATATCTTTTTCATGATACTGCAGATTATATCTCGAACACCGTCTATTTCTTCCTTATTACTGCAGCCCAGCCACCGCCTTCTGCCATGGTGATAACATATTTAAGTGATGCATCAATCTCGGATTCCTTAAAGTATTCGTAAGTTGAGCCATTGGCGCGCGTGTTTTCGCCATCTCGCCAAACTTCCATTTCGTACTTACCTTGGGCTAAGAACGAAAGATCCATGCTGATGGTCTGCCCCAGCGAACCGGTCATTCCGCCCACAAACCAATCGTTACCCTTCCTTCGGGCAAGCAGAATGTGTTCTCCAACCTTGGCATCGATCACCACGGTTTCATCCCAAGTGGTTGGAACTGCCCGTAGAAACTTCATGCTTTCTTCTTCCTTTTCGTAAGCGGTGGGTTCGTCAGCCAGCATTTGAAGCGGGCTTTCAAACACCACATACTTGGCAAGTTCGTGGCATCTGGTGCCCTGTCCTTTTGGGTGATTGAAATTTGCACGGTGCTTCTTCGGATTCGAAATATTCTCCATTGCTCCAGGCGTGTAATCCATAGGGCCTGCCAACATTCGGGTGAAGGGAAGTATCAGGTCATGATCAACCGTAAGTTCACTGCTCCATTTGTTCCATTCCAGCCCACGCACGCCTTCAAAGCTGAGTACGTTGGGGTAGGTGCGCTGCAATCCTTTCGGACAGTGGCTTCCATGAAGATCGACCAATAATTTACGTTCAGAAGCCTCCTTAGCCACCTTCTCATAGAACTGGACCATTTTCTGATCGCTTCGCATCATGAAATCCATTTTGATACCAGCAATTCCCCAATCGGAAAATTGCTTGAAGGCTTGATCAAACTGCTTATCGAGTGTTCGCCATACCACCCAAAGAATGATGCCGACATTCTTGCTTTTGGCGTAGCTCAACAACTCTGGCATGTCAATGTCCTTGTTCACCGAGGTGAGGTCGCCCAGTTTGTACCATCCTTCATCCATGATGATGTATTCGATACCGTTCTTGGCTGCAAAGTCGATGTAGTATTTATAGGTCTGCGTGTTAAGTCCGGGTTTGAAATCCACTCCTTCAAGTTGAAGTGCGTTCCACCAGTCCCAGGCCACTTTACCGGGTTTTATCCAATCTGTCGCTGTCATTTCAGTTTCCTTTGCCAAAAGCCAAGGAAGTTGATTTCCGATCAACGACTCTTCGTTATTGGCCAAACAGAACACGCGCCATGGATAGCTTCGGCTTCCGTTGGTCCTTGCAATCCAATTATGGGTGAAACTTGGCATGGCAAAGCGATCGAATGTCTTGAATTCGGCTGCCGGATGTGGTGGATGAATGGCCTTGTAGCTTCCAGAGCCATCGGTCTGGATGTACATGCCAGGATAATCGCGGAGGTCGGTCTCGGTATAGAGAAGGAATGGTCCTTTTTCCCACTTCCATAGGATGGGCAGACTGGCTTTTACATCTTTTTTAAGTTCGATACTGGTGCTTGATCTGAATTTTCGCTCGTTGTGCGAATAGAAGCTTGTCTCTTTCGGAAACCAGACCAGCGGATCTGTTGTAAGCTCAAAACCCATCGATTCCTCGTTGACGGTCACTTCGCGGTCAAACGATGTGCGAAGCCGATAGGAGAATCCGTTGTCGTAACAGCGGAAATCGATTCCGAGTCCGCTTTCAAAATCTAGGCTCAGCTCGTTGTATTTCTCTGCAATTTCGGACGAACGCGCGGCAACCACCGGCATCACTGTACGATCTACTGAACGGGTCTTTTCCTTCGGTGCATATTCCTTGTATCCGAGTTTGTTCTTCTTTCCGATTGAAAGTCCGATCGGTTTTCCGTGAAGAATGAGTTTGTTCCCGAAGTAGATCCGATAAACGGTATTGGCGCTGACCACTACCTCCACTTTGATGTTCTCATCGGGCGATTTCAATAGGAATTCTTGCGAAAACGCCTGAATGGAAAGGAGCGAAAGCACGAATACGGCAATAATTGTTCTCATGAAGTGTTTATAGGCTGCCAAGTTGCTCAAATGTTACGAGTTGGCCGAATGGAATGGGATAATTCGCGAAGATGTCTGATCGAAGCTGGATTTCCTAGAAGTCAGTACGCATGGTCTTTCAGGCGTTTGAACTATTTTTGAAGCTATGAAATACGCTCTATTCATCTTATTGCTTCTGTTTGGTACAGAAGCGTTCTCGCAGGCCCGACTGAACATGGATTCCTTGTTCAATTGGCGAGATGTCAGCCTTCCAGCATCAACGGCCCATTCCAATACATACAACGAAGTGTGGGGCTACGCAAAAGGAGGGCGCGAGTATGCCATAATCGGTTCCACAATGGGTACCCACATTTTTGACGTGACCGTGCCTGCCAATTCTGTTCAGGTGGAATTTATTGAAGGCGCATTTACGGGCCCGAATGTGATCCATCGTCATTTTCATGATCACGATGATTATCTGTACATGGTTTGCGATGAAGGTACCAGTACGCTTCAGATAGCGGATCTACGCTTTCTGCCCGATTCGGCCCCTGTAGTTTACGATAGCGATGAACTTTTCCCACGTGCACATAACATCTTCATCGACACTTCAAGCGCACGCATGTATGTATGTGGAGGAACAGTTCAGTATTCGGTCTATTCTTTGGCAAACCCCACTGTGCCCACGCTGCTATCCAACTGTCCGGTCGATGTTCCTTTCTGGAGTTCCATAGGTTATATACACGACACGTACGTGAGAAACGATACAGCCTATGTGAATGCCGAGAACCGAGGACTTTTCATTGTGGATTTTACCGATGTGTCTGATCCACAGATGATAGGTTCTTTGGATGTTTACCCGCAGCAAGGTTACAACCACAGCGGATGGCTCAATCCCAATGCACCATACTATGCCATGGCCGATGAAACGCACGGAAAAGATGTGAAGATCATTGATGTTTCGGACATGAGCGATCTGGTGCTTACCGACACCATCAGCACAAATGTCAGTGAGTTCAGTATCCCTCACAACTTGGTTTTCCGTGGAGATCATCTCTTCATTTCCTATTATTTTGATGGTGTTTATATGTTCAACTGCCAAGACCCGGCACATCCAGTGTTGGCAGGTTTTTACGATACATCGAACGAACCTCATCAAGACGGATTTTACAGAGGTTGCTGGGGTGTCTATCCGTTGCTTCCTTCTGGAAATATACTTGCATCGGACATGCAGACCGGATTGTGGGTTCTTGGAACCAACCTGCCCAACGGAGTTTCGGAAAATGATGCGAAAGATGGTTTGGGTATTTATCCCAACCCGACCAACGGCCCATTGAATTTCAATGTATTCGATCCGAACTCGATTTTCTCCATATTCGATCTTACCGGAAGAGAGGTGAGGACAGGTGCGGCCAATGGTTCAATAAATGTGGCTGAGCTAAAACCTGGACCATACGTACTGCAAATTTCCTCAGACGAAAAGATCAGTCGAAGCAGATTTCTGAAGCGCTGATCGCATAGAAACGACTTTTATCAGTTTTTAGGACGACCTGCGTCAATCTACGCAACCAGTGGCCTTTGTTCCTTCGTGTTGAATTAATAACCATCAAACGAAAAGGATATGACTAACGCAATACCTAAGAAACACA
>CAMCFW010000213.1 GCA_945874195.1 Chryseobacterium gleum | reverse complement strand
CATCAATGTCCGTTTGGGCGAAGAGTTGTTGGGCGTTTTCGGGTTTCACGCTTCCGCCATAGAGAATCGACACATGCTGTGCATCGACTCCGATGAGCGCGGTCAGATTTTCGCGGATGAATGCGTGCATTTCCTGGGCCTGTTCAGGGGTTGCGGTCTTTCCTGTGCCGATAGCCCATACGGGTTCGTAGGCAATCACAATGTTCTTGAGCTTAGCATGCGGAATTCCATTGAAGGCAGTGTGTATCTGGCCAGCAACCACCTCGAAGTGGCTTCCGTCCGCTCGTTGATCGAGCGATTCGCCACAGCAGTATATTGGTATGATCCCATTCTCAAAAAGGCGCTGCAGCTTCTTATTGACAAGTGCATCATCTTCATTGAAATACTGACGTCTTTCGGAATGACCGACAATGCAATAGCCGCATCCGAACGAACTAAGCATAGAAGCCGAAACCTCGCCCGTGAACGCTCCATCAGACATATGATGGCAATTCTGCGCAGCCACTTCAATAGGGCTTTCGTAAACAATATCTGATGTGTCGCCTATGAACGGAAACGGTGGTGCTATGATTACAAGCACATCGTTTTCGGGCTCTTCCTCTAAGGCCTCGACAATGGCACCGACCAACGACAGGCCAGCCCCGGAGGTCAGGTTCATTTTCCAATTTCCCGCAACAATTCGTTGTCTCATCACCTTAGGCTTACCCGTGGATCAAATATACCGTAGAGCACGTCAACCAATATGTTTATGAAAACAAAAATGACCGACACGAAGATGATGCAGCCCATGACAACGGGAAGATCGTAGGTGTTCAGCGCGTTCAGCATTACCGATCCAAGTCCTTTCCAACCGAAGACGATCTCTACAAACACAGCCCCGGCCAACAGCGAAGCCAACCAACCCGAAATGGCAGTGATGACCGGATTGAGCGCGTTGCGCAATGCATGTTTTACGATGACCACCGTGTGAGAAAGCCCTTTGGCTGCTGCGGTGCGCACATAATCCATGGACAGCACATCGAGCATGGAGTTTCGCGTAAGCTGCATGAAAACAGCCAGTGGTCGCACGCCCAGCGTAATGGCAGGCAAGATGAGGTTCTTGAGCACCAGCCGTTCGCCTTCAAATTCGTCTATCTCATAAAGGCTTCCGGTCACGGCCAGGCCGGTCAGGTCTCCCAGCAGATAAGCAAAGACCCACATGATGAGGATGGCCGCCACGAAAGACGGCAGGCTCATGCCGAAGATGGAGAAGATCATAAGTGCGCGGTCGGGCCAACGCCCTTTGAAAAGCGCCCCGAAAATTCCGAATGTGATGCCAAGAACGGTGGCTATGAAAATGGAGGTGAATGCCAACACAGCGGTTCCGGGCAATGCTTCCGACACGATGGAAACCACGCTCTTGCCCGATTGATAGGACCTGCGGAGATAAGGCGCCTTGAGCACGGCAGCGGATGAACCGGAGTCCCACAGCACTTTGGAATTACCGTGTTCCGTGGTTTCGAAATAATAAGGGCTATCTGCGTTGGTGGTATTGTAGAACGCCAAGGGCGAAAGGTCATTCAGATAGACCAGGTATTGCGTGGTCAAGGGTTGGTCGAGACCAAGGTCTTTTCTTATCATTTCCACCTCTGCCTTGTCGGCACGCTGACCGAGCATGAGCCGAGCAGGATCACCCGGAAGAGCGGAAAAAAGCAGGAAGACCACCGTCACAATGCCGAACAGCACCGATAGGCTGTAGAGCAATTTACGTGCGATGTAACCGACCAATTATGGCTGATTGAGGTATTCCAACTCCATTGCCTGCAACGTAGGCATATCGTTGTAATGCCACTTATTGATCACGACCCCGTTCTTGATCAGCAATAGTCCAGGATTGGAACGCATGATGGTCTTGAGCACGATCTGATCGCAGAACAGGAAGCTATAGGGCGAACCATTGGCAATGGTGAAGGCCGCTGCCGTGGCAGGTACACTCGAGGTCAATCCTACAAAGCGATAGCCTTTCTCTTGAAGTCCGGCCGCTAGTTCGTTTATACGGGTCTGTGGCTGAAGAGCCGCTGCATCGAGGTCGTAAGAAATGAGTAGGAAATTGAAATCCTCGCTCAACAGAAAATCATCAGTAAGGTCTTCGCCTTCGGCAGTCACAATGGAAAAATCCATGATCTTCGGTTCCACTCCCTTCTCAATGATCTCCGTTCGGGAATCGACATACTCGTATTTGTCCTGATAGTTCTCTGGGAACTTTTCGAACTCTGTTTCCTTTCCGGTCGCTTTTTCGCGAAGTATGTAGTAGTATTTCAACTTATCGGGAATGCCTTGCATCTGCTCGACAATGCTTTTTCCCGAAGCGTACGCACGGAAATCCTTCACCGGTAGGTAGCTGTAGGTATAGAAGGTGAAGAAGCTCATGGCCACGGTTGCCAACACGGTGACGATCCATGGGGCCTTGCGATGAGATACGAGACGAATAAGGAAGAAGGCGGTGAAGGTGATGACCAGAAACCAGAATGGGAAGAACCATTCGAGGTCGTAGGAAAGTTTGAACATGGCAACCGATCCAACTGCCGCAAGAACGAAATCGTTCATGCCCGTTTCTGAGATGGCAATGGCCTTCTGACGAATGAAAATGATGAGAATGAGAACCAACAGGATGATGTCTTTCGTGAAGCTTTCCCAAGGGGTCAATGGAATGGCATCGCCAAAACATCCGCAGCTTTTCACAATTTCGAAATAGGCCGAAGCAAAGGTCAGGACCGTGAAAAAGGCGATGAGCAGCAGCAGGAATGTGGCTGTCAGACGGGTTTTGAAACGGACCAGAATGGCCACACCAAGTACAACTTCAAGAACAACAAGGAAAATGGCCTGCGGCAAGGCATAATCGTGACAGAAATTGAAGAATGTTTCCAGAAAGCCCCAATATTGGCCCAGTTTGGTGAATTCTTCGAAATACTCTTCCAATTTATAGCTGAACCCGAGCGGGTCGTTGGCCTTTATGATGCCAGAGAAGATGAAGAGGATGCCTACAAAATAGCGGGCTATGTCGGTAATGAGTTTCATTAGTTGTTGCATTGAGGGAACAAATTTAACGGAACGAACATCAGTTCCACGTTTAATGTTCAAGGTTGAACGGAACGCGGTCTCAGGGCCGGTCGCTCAACTTGATGAGCGCAAAAATGGAATAGTTGATCATATCATATAGGTTGGCGTCAATTCCTTCGGAAAGAGCACTCTGGCCTTGGTTGTCCTCCATTTCCTTGATGCGGAGGATCTTGACCAGGATCAGATCGGTCAGAGAACTTACGCGCATGTCGCGCCATGCTTCGCCATAATCGTGATTCTTGCGCTGCATGAGTTCCTTGGCCTCGGCTGCATAATGCTCGAACCAGATAATGGCACGTTCAAGGTCCAAATCGGGTTCATCGGCCGTGCCCTGCTCCAACTGGATCAGTTCCATAATCGAGTAATTGACCAGTCCGATGTATTCCGGATAGATGCCCTCGCCCACTTTGCTGACGCCCTTCTGCTCCAGACTTCGAATTCGGTTGGCCTTGATAAAGAGCTGATCGGTGATGGAGGTTGGGCGGAAAATGCGCCACGAGGCACCGTAGTCCTTCATCTTTCCGACAAAGATGGCCCGGCATTCGGCCATGGCCCTGTCATATTGCGAATCGGTGGTTTCCAACGGTGTGCGAAGCGTTAATTTCGGCCTTTGATGAACGGCAAAAATAACCTTTTACCTAAGAGCAGAACTCTGAACTGCCGTGGTCGACTGTTGGTGTTGGACCGTCCGATGGTGATGGGGATATTGAACCTTACACCCGATAGTTTTTCGGACGGGGGCAAGTTCAATTCGGTGGATGCCGCGCTGAAACGTGCGGAACAGATGCTGGAAGAAGGTACCGACATGCTGGACCTTGGTGCCTACAGCAGCCGACCGGGCGCGGAACATATTTCGGAAGAGGAGGAACTCGCCAGACTGTTGCCTCCGCTGGAGGCGATCAGGCAACGGTTCCCGGAGGCGGTGATCTCGATCGATACGTTTCGAGCGGGTGTGGCCACCCAGGCAATGGAGGCGGGTGCGCATATCATCAACGATATTTCGGGTGGGGAATTGGATACGGAAATACCGTTGGTGGCGGCCCATTACAGTGCACCATATATATGTATGCACATGAGGGGCACGCCACAGACGATGCAACAGGGGTTGACAGAAACGCCCTGCCTGCCAACCGTTCTGGATTTTTTCGCGCAGCGGGTTGCGGAACTGACGCAGAAGGGTGTGCATGACGTGATGATCGACCCCGGTTTCGGATTCGGGAAGACCTTGGCGCAGAACTACGAACTGGTTGAGGGGCTTGGGGACCTTGGGATATTCGGAAAGCCGATAGTGGTGGGTGTTTCGCGCAAGAGCATGATATGGAAGCGGTTCGGTGAAAGCGCGGAACAGATAAGAATGGGACACTTGGAGGTTCACGACCAGTTGCTGCGCCACGGGGCGGATATTCTGCGGGTGCATGACGTGAAACAAGCCGTGCAAATCGTAAATTCAACCTCATGAAAAATTCGCTGACCATTTGCATCGTTTTCTGTAATCTGCTGATGCAATTTGATGCTTTTGGATGCAGTTGTTGGGGGCCAGATAATTTCTGCCAATCTATTCGTTATAACGAACACGTGGCCTTGGTTAAGGTCGTTTCTCATCAAGGCGATTTCATGAACGTGGAAATAATCGAATCGATCCGTAATTCATTTGCAAACAGCACGGTCACGGTCGTTGGTCAAGACGGATTTAACTGTTCTGAATGGCTGGGTGATTTTGAGATAAATGACACAC
>CAMCFW010000212.1 GCA_945874195.1 Chryseobacterium gleum | reverse complement strand
AAATTCGACTTGATAGGCCTATTGATCAGGTATCGGAAAATGGGCCATCTCAATTCGCTATTGATCACGGCAAAACTATTTCCGTTGCGGATGTTCTGCGGATGCCCGCGCATATTGGTGGCCAACGCTTGAAATGCGTAGTTCTGACTGAAATCGACCGGAATATCGTTGTTGTAGGTTGGCACTATCCACTGGTCCACTCCGCCCAGAAAATAGGCCAGTTTCTGCTTACCGAACGATGTGCTTGCAGCCAATCGGTTGGCCCAGATCAGTTCGCGGTGCACCTTTATGTAATTGCGGGCATCTACACCGATCACAAACAGATTCTTGGCCTCTTTGTCTATCTGCTGGAAATATTCGCCAAAGATCTTGAGCCGTGTTCCTCGATAAAGGTTCAGCCCCATCGGAAGCGTGTTGTCGAACACATATTCAACTTTCAATCCTCCGGTCCATTGTTTCTCATCAGGCCGCTCCAGATTTCTGTCAGACGTGCTCTTGTAAACCGTGCGGTCGTTGCGACCGAGCACGTTTGCCCTAATGGCCGAAAAATCGCTGAAAGGCCAGTTGAACTTTCCTGTGAGCGTATAGGTGTAAACCTGCGCCAAGGTTGATGCCGATATCAGGTCTTCAATGGACTGGCGATGAAAGACCAACTGTTTGTCGAGCCTTCTTTTATAGTTCTGAGCCGAAACAAAAACCTCGTTGGTATTCAGGTTTCCAGTGATGCGGAATCCCCCGACCACCTTGTAATCATCCAGAATGTCGGTGATACTGGTTTTGAAGAATCCGTTCAGACCTGGGTTGTTGAACGAGCCACCACCGGTGAAGGTCTGATAGGTGCTGTTCACAAATGCATTGTCGAGCTGTGTGACCACGTATTCGCTCTTGAAGGCCACATCGTAGTTGCGCCTTGGCGGAAGTTGAAACTCGATTGGCATGTCCTGAATGGCCTCGAGCGCGACATGAAGACTATCTATGCGCGCCATCACCTGCTCTTGTTTTCGCTCTCTTCTGGTGCGTGGTTCATCTGACAGCAGATTCGGGGCCACCGTCTTTTTCTCGGGGGCCACGGCCGTGGTCGTATCGGCAACTTCCACGTCAAACTGATAATCGTAGATATTTATCTCGTTCTGGGCGTTCTTGTCCTTCGGTTGTGCAGGTTTCTGTTCAGCCACCGGCTTCACATCCTCCTGTACCAGAATAGAGGTCCGTTTTTTCTTCGGTTTAGGAGGTTCGGCCCCTTTCTTTTTGAAACCCGAATACCCGGCATCGGTGATAACCTCTGCTTTTTCCACATCGCGGTCTTTCAGCGTCAACCTATAATTGCCTTTAGCAAAAATGACCTCTGCAATTTTTCCGTGAAGCGTGTCCACATCATAGGTGTTGATGCTTCGTGGATATTGGCTCAACGGTCTGGAACGCGTGAAATAAGAGTAGTGAATGCTGGTGTCGATAAAGGCGATACTGCTATCCAATTCGGCCAGGTAACGATTGAACACACCTTGCTCATCGCTCAGGTAGGAAAGGCTCCTGCCATCATACTCCATCGGTGCTGTCTCGTTTGCATTTGGCGTGGTTGTCACTCTTCGCAAAACCATGTCTTTCGAATCTCGGTCGTAAATGAAGATGTCGTGATTAAGATTCTGGGGTAGCAGCTTAAAGTCGAACTGCTTGATGGTATCGTTGTTCCTGTCGGAGCTGAAGATGACTTTGCGTGAACGTGCCATGAACCGGGCATCGACATCTGTGAAACGGTCATCGGTCAGTTTCTGGTATGTGTTTGAAATGATGTTGTAGATGAAGACGTCAGACTGACCCATTTGAACGGCACTGAACACGAATTCGCGTCCGTCATCAGAATAATCGACCGAAAGGATCTTCTCGAAATTGAAGAGTTCGCGGGTGTCGCGTTTTTTGGTTTCGAGGTTGTATAGGATCAATCTGATCTTGCCTTTGTGCTCAGTAATGATGGAAACGAGCTTATTGCTAGGGTGCCACGCAAGTATCGGATAGCTTTCGTCCATCAGGGTATGTGCCCTATAACCCTGCCGATAGATGGTCTTCTTCTTCTTCGATTGAAGATCCTGAAGTTTGACTTTGATCTTGCCCATGTCGTTCCACACATAGCTCAGGAACTTTCCGTCCTTGCTCAATCTGGGCTCATCTATTACACAGAAGGGTTGCGGTCGTCTGCGAACTCTGTTGAGGGGTTTGGCTTCAGGAAGTTTCATTTTGCCTTCCTGTTTATAATACATGTTATCGTAATAATGCAGCCACTCGGCAGCCAGATTCTTGAGCGAAACCCCGAGCACGAATAGGAAACCGTTGTCGGCATTGCGACTGACACGGGTCATGTAGAGAATATTGCTGATGACAGATTGGCCATAGCTTTCCACCACGTATTTCCAGATGGAATGGCCTCCGTATCGGGCGTCCTTTCCGGTAAGTTGACCGAATTTTTCCCATCGGCCACTCATCACCGCGTCTTTCACTTCGTTGTTCACCTCGGTGTTCCATTCGGTTGAGAGGTAAGAAACGAGGCCTTCAACATACCATTCGGGAAGATTGAGCAGTGTATTGTTGCGGATCACGTCCTTGAAACTTCCGCCATACATCATCTGATCGAGCATCACTCGCGCCAACCCGGCCCGAAGCTGTTCCTCGTAGTTCTTATAATCACCATCGAAATAGAGAATGAGCTTAGTTCCAACTATGCTTGTGATGCCGCCTGTGTTGTACTGCTGATCGGTGGTGAGCCCAATATTGCTCTGCTTCTGCTCAGAAAGTTTGTTGTAAATAATGACCTGAATACGCTTGTCCAAGGTGTAGTCGAACGTCTTTTCGAGATCCTTTATGGCACGGTCGCTGGCGCGCATGGTGTATTCTGCCAGTTCGTTGCCACCCAGATAGAAATACACGTCAAAGCGATCGAAACGATAGAAGAACCAATCGATCTTCTCATACTGAACGCGGTTCTTTCCGAAATCCATCTGCGATCCGTTGTAGAACTGAGCAGAGGCCTGAACACTAACCAACAGGAACACGGCTGAACAAATGGTTGAAAACCAATTTGTTTTTGAACTTACTGACGGTTTGTTGCTATGCTTCATTATTGAAGGGTGGTAAAGATACATTTTATCCATCCTAGGCGAATTGATGTATGAACTTGCCCGAACGTGAAATAGTATTTTTGATCGCCCATAATAAACCACATGAATCTCAGGAAGTTCGTTTTCAATCCGTTTCAAGAGAACACCTACGTTGTTTGGGACGATGTGCTCAATTGCGCCATCATTGATCCAGGCTGTTCTGACGGATACGAACGCAGCGAACTTGTGGCTTTCATAGAATCAGAGAAACTGAAACCGATGAAGCTATTGAACACGCATTGCCATATTGATCACGTGTTGGGAAACAAGTTCGTTTCAGAGAAATACGGTCTGGGATTGGAAATGCACCAACTCGATCTTCCGGTTCTCAACGCAGTCCCGAACTACGGTGCCAACTTCGGATTCGATACCGGCCCGATGGTTCAACCGGGCGTTTTTCTGGAAGCGGGTCAAACCATCAAGGTAGGTTCCATTGAATTGGAAATACTTTTCGTTCCCGGTCATTCGCCCGGCAGCGTTTGTTTTTACCACGTTGTATCAAAGCAGATAATCGTGGGCGATGCGCTTTTCTATGGAAGTATTGGCCGAACCGACCTTCCGGGCGGCAATCACGCCCAACTGATCCGATCCATCAAATCAGAATTACTGACGCTTCCGGAGGATGTGAAGGTGCATTCGGGACACGGCCCATCGACCAACATCGGTTTCGAAAAGGCAAATAATCCGTTCCTTCAATGAGGGTCTTTCTGGTAATTATAGGATTGATGGTCTCTGTCCAATCAATCGCACAACCGAAACCGGTCCATGTGCTTACTTGGAACATTTACATGCGCCCCAATTCCATTCTCTGGAATGGTCAATTCCGCAGAGCGAAAGTGATCGGTGAATTGCTGAAGAACCAACAATACGATATCATTCTGTTTCAGGAAGCGTTCGGAAAAGGCAGCAGGAAACGATTGAGAAAAGCCTTGGAGGGTGTTTATCCGTTTGAGATTGATCCTAAGAACAACAAAAAGACCGTGAACAATGGTCTTTGGGTGCTGAGCAAACATGCCATTCAAGACCCGGTATTCATTTTCTTCGATGATTGTCTAATAAGCGATTGCCAATCAGCCAAGGGCGCAGTCATGTTCGAAGTCGCGATCAACGGACAAGTGTATCAATTCGTGAACACCCATGTGCAGGCCGAGGATGGCGCGGAATTTGCAAATGTGCGCAGCAAGCAGTTCCAAAAAATAGATCAGCTCTTGAACCAACGCCAGAAACCACAGGTACCACAGTTCATTCTAGGTGACCTGAACACACCGTTCGATTCAGTTGCGCAATATCGCAGCATGTTGGAAATCCTTAAAGCTTCGGATGGCCAAGTTGCAATCATCGGTGAAACAACGTTGAGCACCAATAAGGCCATCACTTGGGGTTGTGCCAATAACGACCTCATCAAGAAGAAATGGAAGGGGAATGTTGCGCTGCTCGACTATGCTCTACAGCGTGAAACAGGCTATCCCTTCAAAGTTAGGCGCGAACACAAGACCTACACCGAACAATGGTCGAAGAAGCACAGACATCTATCCGATCATTACGCCATTTCGCTTACTATACTTCCTTAATTTCGATCCGCAATAAAAAAACCATGACACGAATATTTGCAACACTCCTTTCAGTCCTCATTTTGAGCAACCCCCTTTCGGCCCAGCAGGTCGACAAGCACGAAATGTTCAAGAAGATGATGGCCACC